>JAEXTR010000151.1 GCA_023406915.1 Bacteroidota bacterium | reverse complement strand
TTGAGCAGAATTATCCGAATCCATTTAACCCATCCACCAGAATTCAGTATTCTGTGCCTGCATCGGGGGTAGTAACACTGAAAGTGTTTGATATCCTTGGGAAGCAGGTAGCAACGCTGGTAAATGGACAGCTGCAGGCAGGCACCTATACTGTGGACTTTGATGCATCCTCGCTCGCAAGCGGTACCTATTTTTACCAGGTAGAATCGGGAGCATCCAGACTAGTAAAGAAGATGCATTTGATTAAGTAGAACAATACTAACTAAGTACTATGAGGCTGTAATAAATCGTCTATTCATGCAACGGAATTAAAATTCTGTATTGCCATTCATTTTTTTAGCAGACATTTACGACAGCCTCTTTTTATCTGCATGAGATTCTCTCCTATTACCTCAATAATTCTTTGAGAACTACTTTCGAAAGAGTACTTGAGAATGGGATACTCTTTTGCGTAATTTAATAATTATTACCTATTCTTGTCGGCTTTTTTGACCTCCATTCTGAGAAAAAATACTTTGGAATATGGGCGTGCTTCATCGTATTTTGTCCCCGTTACCCATCAAAATTAATTATAAAGAAAAACAACACCGGATAACCAGAGAAGCAGCTTGAAGCAAAAAAAACAAAGCAAGAAGTCCGCCAAGACAGAGGAGACTCATCCAATCTCTGTCAATCAGTTGGATGATGTGAATGAACAACTGACCCCGCAAAAAAAGCTCTTATTTAAGCTCAGCGCACTCCTGCTCCCTTTCTTCATAATTCTTATTATTGAAATCGTCCTGAGAGCCAATGGTTATGGGGGTTACCCATCTTTTTTCCGGGAAGTTGGCTTACTTTCCACCGGTGAGAGACTTTGCATTGTGGAACCCGCAGCCTCAAAACCTTATTTTTTCAACAATCCATCCAGACCAGGCTATGCAGAGCAGACGTCCTTTGTCATGCCGAAACCGGCAAATACAATCCGAATAATTCTTTTAGGAGAGTCTGCTGCCAAAGGATATCCACAACCTACGAATCTTTCAATGAGTTCGTTTTTAGAAATGATGCTTTCTGATCTTATGCCCTCAAAGAGGATTGAAGTAATAAACCTGGGTACCACCGCTATTGCAAGTTTTCCGATCGTGTATCTTGCTAAAGAAGCATTACAGTATGACCCAGACCTCATCATATCGTATACAGCCAATAATGAGTTTTTTGGAGCATATGGCACCGCATCCATTAACAGTGCCGGAATATTTCCCACATGGATGCTCCCCGTGGTGCGATGGTTCCATGGACTTGCAATTGTTCAGGCAGTTTATGAGCTTACTGGCAATACTGAGACAGAGAACAGAACGCTCATGGAGCAAATGGTAGGACAGGTTCATATCCACTACGATGCATCAATACGGGAAGATGCTGCAGAAAATCTTTCTTATAGCCTTGCCAGTATTGTTGAAGAAGCACATGATGCAAATGTACCAATCATTCTTTGCACGACCGGATCAAATGAATCAGGACTTGCACCATTGGGGAAAAGTTATCAGGAGTCTCACTATCAGCAAGACCTGGGAACTATTCAACGACTGGTAAAGGAAGGTAGAGCATTAACTGACTCTAATCCGAAGATGGCAATCGACAAACTTCTGAAAGCGCTTTCTCTTGCACCTAATGAGGCAGAGATTAATTTTTATCTGGCAAAAGCTTATACCGCTGCCGGAGAAACTGAGAAAGCACGTACTTACTTCCTGGCAGCGAGAGATTTCGACACAATGCCATGGAGACCTATCAGTGTCACCGAAGAAGCGATAAGGAGTGTTTCTCAACGCCATAACGCAATCCTGTGTGATATTGCAGCAGCATTTCGCGACAGCAGTGTTGCAGGGGCGACGGGTTGGGAGCTTATGGATGATCATGTTCATTTATCAGTTCGAGGACAAGCGGAAGCAGCACGGTTGATGCTTCACGCAATGAGCAATCTTGGAGGAAAGTTTGGGTTCACTACTGAGGCATTAGGCAAACTGCCAGACTGGAAGCATTATGCAGCGAGAGCTGGGAATAACCTTTATGACGAATACAGAGTTAATCACACGCTCAGGATTCTTTTTCATATTCCGTTTATGAAGAGTTCGAATGAAGAAGCATTCATGCATTTTAATAACCTGGTACTGAAGGCTGAACAAGGCATGAGTACGGGAGTTCTTCAAACTGTGAGGGAGTGGCAATCAGAAAAGCCACATGCCGGCGGGTTGAGACCGATAACAGGAATGGTGGCAAGAGCACTCATCAGAGAAAACAGACTTGAGGAAGCCAGAGAACTTTTCATCATTGCCCAGCGACAAGTACCCGATTACACATCATGGTACCTTGAGTATAAGTACTTTGCACTAGCACTGGTAGAAGGAATCAACGGCACCTTATCAACCGAGGACAAGACTGACGCAATTGAGGTCATAGAACAGGGAAAGTTCCTCCTTCAACATGGATACTTCGGCACCGGACTTACTGAGCGGTATATTGGCAGACTTTACCAGTTGTGCGGAGAATGGAATGCAGCCATACAATATCTACTCACTGCGCGAACGAAGCTGCAAAATGAAGATTTGGTCGCCTGTGATCAGGCACTCGTAATGTCGTACGTAAGAACAGGAAGAACCCAGGATGCTATTGACTTGTTACAAGCAGGGCTAAGAAACGGTGGTAAATTTTCTGATATTTACAGGAAGATTTTGCAAGGCATTATCGGGACAGAGGAAAAACAAAAAAAGTAAGAATTCTAGGACAAATTTCAATTATTCTATCGCATTTTATTGATTATTTTCTTAATTTATTCACTGAACATCTTATAGAAAGAGCAGCTTATGAGAACAGCGTTTACACTTTTTTTTGCGCTCATCTTCCTGAGCGTTTTTACATATTCCCAGACTACCTTCAATGATTCAGTTGGGGATATTGACCCTGGAATAGCAAACGGCAATGGAACACTTGATATTGTGAAGATGGAAGTATCTCACACCCTTACGGACTTTGTATTTAAGCTTACTGTAAATGGTAATGTCGGTACAACGGACTGGGGAAAGTTTTTATTAGGTATTGCCTTAGGAGATGGTGGAACTTCGACTGGAAACGGATGGGGCAGACCAATTAATCTTGATGGACCGGGCGCTGTAGACATGAAATACTGGATTGGTTCATGGGTTGATGCTGGTGGTGGTGCACAGTTTTGGATTTACTCGGGTGGAACTTGGATCGGACCGAGTGTTCTTGCTGGGTATTCATTCACCGCAGCTGCCCAGAGTACTATCACCATGACCGTATCCCACGCTAGTTTGGGTCCCACCCCTGCTTCCGGAACAATTTATTTTGATGCGTACTCATCTGGTGGTGGAGGGACAGACTGTGCTGTTGATGCATTATCGAATCCGAACGTCTCCATCACAGCGTGGACTGGCCCCTATACAAGTAATGCGACCACCGGACTTTACTCTTATACCTGGTCCGTTTTACCGGTTGAACTGACTTCATTTACCGTCAGCACGCAAAAAGACGAGGTATTGCTTGCCTGGAATACTGCAACGGAGCTTAATAATTATGGATTTGAGATTGAGAGAAGTATCGTTGTACCACTGAAGGAAAACACTTTTGAGAAAATTGGTTTCGTATCTGGAAACGGGAACAGCAATTCACCAAAAGAGTATTCTTACAGGGACGAAAACCTGGCACCCGGAGCTTACGCTTACCGACTGAAACAAATCGATACCGACGGTACATTTACCTACAGCAACGAGGTAAAAGTAGAACACCTTGTTCCACGCAATTTTGTGTTAACTCAAAACTATCCGAATCCCTTTAATCCATCAACAAGGATATCGTTCTCCATTCCTGAGGGTGGAAATGTGAAGCTTCGTGTTTTTGATTTGCTTGGTACAGAGGTTGCGACTCTTGTGAACAGCGAGTTAGAATCTGGTACTCACACTGTTGATTTCAATGCAGCAGGACTAGCCAGTGGGACCTATTTTTACAAGCTTGAATCAGGAGGTAACGCTTTAGTAAAGAAGATGCATCTGATTAAGTAGAACAATACTATTTTATTGCATTACCCCCGTATTCAGAAAAGAGTGCGGGGGTTTCTTTTTTTGTTGCTGCACACGAAGACAAGCAGTGACATAATTCCTTTAAGGAAAGGAAGATCGAATGGAAAAGCTGCTTTGCAAACTGGACCTACCCTATCAGGAGGAAGCTCTTCACATTGCCCTGAACATAACAGATCAACTGGCTTTACAGACTGGATTGCGAACCACCGAAATCACACAACTGAAAGTTGCCCTAGACGAGGCGCTCACCAACACACTTCAGTATAATCTACAAACTGTCAATAAAGAAAATATCGGCATAAGCTACTACCAGGTAGATGAGGGATTGCAAGTGCGTATACATGAATATGGGATACCTTTTGACCCTGAGTCGTTCCCCGAGTACCGGGCAGATGCATTAGAGCGTGGTGAGGAGACAAAAGGGCTAGGGGTATTTCTGATAAGGAATATGGTGACTTCGGCTGAGTTTAAAGCATTGGGGAAGAACGGGAAGGAGACTATTCTGACTCAGCTTAGGAAAGATGCGCATGCTTCTGGAAATGATGAGATAACAGAGAAGGAAGCAGTGCAGGCACAACCGCAGGCAGTGGAAGATGTGACAATCCGGGAGATTCAACCGGAAGAAGCAGTTGAGGTTGCGAAAGAGGCGTACCTGGCTTACGGGTACAGTTATCTGTTTGAAGAAATTTATAACCCTGCTGTGTTGCGGGAGCTGAATAGGAGCAGAGATTTTGTATCAATCATTGCAATCAATCCGGAGGGTACGATCCTGGGGCATCTTGCGGTGATTAAGAATAAGCGGTTTCCTAAAACAGCTGAGTTTGGCGCAGCATTTGTGAATCCAAGTTTCCGTGGTGGCGGTATCCTGAAAAAGATGAACTACACTGCGCTTGAAACTGCCCAAAAGGAATCCATTGATTTTATTTTTGTGGATTGTGTTACATCACATACCTATTCGCAGAAGGCAGCAGCGAATTTTGGTTTGAAAGATACCTGCCTCCTGCTTGGCAGGCTGAGTGATGTTGCTTTCAATGAGATCACCAATATAGGATACCGGGAATCACTCATGATGGCGTTTTATCCGCTTGTACCGACGGGTGGAATATCGCTGTATGTACCAGGTCACCACAAGGAGATGATGGAGCAGTTGATGGGGAATGCAGGATTTGCATGCAACCATGCTGTTGGTACAGGAAGCCTTTCCGGAAGAATGGATACAACAGAGATTGAAATCAGTAGTGACCGGTCAGGAGCAACATTTCTCCATACTCAACATGTGGGAAGTGACTTTCCGGCAGTTTTGCAGCAATTACTGAAACGGGTCTGTTTCGGCGGGTCGAAAGTAGTGTATCTACTCCTGTCATTGAATGAGGACTGCATTACTGAATTGACGGTAGCTGCAGAATCGTCAGGTTTCTTTTTTGCCGGAATGATGCCTGCTGATGCAGGGAGCTATTACCTGGTGCTGCAGTATATGAACAACTGCAGTGTGAACTATGACTTGATTCAGATAGCATCTGAAACCGGAAAAAAATTGAAGGAGTATATCATGGAACTGGACCCCAATAAGGAGTATTATCAGCACTCGTAACGTTACGGTTTTCTCAGCACCGCAAAGAAGTACTCGTCCTGCCTACCACCATGGAGCTCAAACGGGAATGAGCCTTCGTGGATTATTTGAAAGCCGGTTCTGAGTATCAGCGATTTCCACATTGATGGTGTAAGCACACTGTAATGATTGAGGTTGTTTTCATGATGAGCATCAGTATCGGGAAGTGGGACTTCAACATACAGAAACCCTAATGGCTTCATGACACGGTAGAGTTCGCCAAGAGTAAAGTATGGCATTAAGCTGTGTTCAAGGCAATGTCTTGCCCAGATTAAATCAAATTTGTTATTTTGGAAGCTGAGGAATGACTGATCCATTTTCAGTACATGAAAGCCCTTTGATTTACACGCTGTGACATCTTCGTCATTCAGGGTGATACCAACAGGTTTATAGCCAAACGAGGTGAAGATTTCAAGGGCGGGCCCCTGACCACATCCAACATCGAGAATCTGTGCATCGGGAGGCAGTTTTAGCTGGTTCAGTACATCAACCAGTGCATTCCGGGAGATTGTGTAATGGAGTTGTGAAATTTCTTCGGGGTATGTTTCTGATTCTATTTTATCAATAAAGTTTATAAGGCGTTGCATTGCAACGGAATCGACCTGCATCGGAAACCTCATATTGTAACAAAGCTGCTTTTCTCTCTGCAAATTTACTGAGCAAAGTAAATAATTGAAAGTGAAAGAAGGAAGGTCAACCCAAAAACAGTTTAAACAGGGTTGGCGGGCAGGTTTAAAACAAATTTACTTCCGATACCGGGGGTACTTTCCACAGTGATGAATCCGCCTTGTTTTTCGACAAATTCCTTACAAAGAATGAGTCCCAGACCAGAACCCTTCTCATCTTCAGTACCGCGACGACTGATTTTTGAGATAATATCAAAAAGTTTTTCGGTCTGTTCTGGTTTCATACCGATACCAGTGTCCAGAATAGTTATTTTTACCTCCTGACCATCGGAAGATGCATGGATGGCAACGCAGCCACCGCGCTGAGTAAATTTTATCCCGTTAGTAATCAAGTTTTGGAGAACGATTTGCAGCATTATTGCATCGGCAAAGACAGTGATCCCAGGATTCACCGTAGAAGTAAGTGCAATGGACTTAGCCTGAGCAAGAGGTTGCAGGAGCTGGAAGGCGGACACAATCTGTTTCTGAACATTCAGAAGGTCTGGTTTATACTGGAAGTCATTTTTCTGAAGCCGAGCCCATGTGAGCAGGTTTTCCATAAACTGATACTGATTTTTTATGATCGCATGCATCTCACTACCAAACCTGATTATCTGATCCTTGCTGAGGGACTCAATATCTTCAGAGAGGAGCTCGGACATAGAAAGGAGGTTGTGAAACGGATTTCTGAGATCGTGCGCAATGATGGAAAAAAGCTTGTCTTTTGTTGCATTTAACTCCCGCAACCCCACTTCACTTTCCTTCAGTTTTTCTTCAGCCAGTTTTTTTTCTGTTATATCCGTAATAAATCCTTCAAGCGAGAGGAGTATTCCTTCATCGGAAAAAATGCCCCTTCCCTGTTCCCATACCCATCGAACTGACCCGTCTTTTGTGAGGATCGGGTATTCCACCTGGAACCGTTCATTTTTTTCAATTTTTTTCTGGAGTTCAGACCAAACGTATTCACGATAATCCGGGTGAATAAGATCATTGTATGTAATCTTCTCATTTGCAATTAATTCAGAGGGGTGATACCCAGCGATGGTGGTGATACCATCACTGATATACTCCATCGTCCAGTCACGATCATTCAGGCATTTGTACACAAATCCGGGAAGGTTTCCGATCAGTGTTGAAAGCTGTCTTTCCCGTTCACGGAGGCGGTTTTCGATTTCCTTTCTTACAGTAATATCTTCTGCAAAGACAGCCACCTTATCAGATATGATGCCATTGACAAAGACGGGATTAATCATAAAGTGCGTCCATTTGCCATCTCGCTCATCATCACCTGAGAGTGGATTACCTGACTTAAGCACCCTTTTTACGTTAGTATAACGGCGGTCTGCAATCTCTTTCGGAAGGAATTCATACAGTGATTTACCCACAATATCTTTTCTTGTAAGCCCGAATCTAGACGCATGCCCTTCATTGGATTCGATGATAATTCCATTTTTATCAATCAGGACAATCGTATTCATGGTAGATTCCATGATTGCGCGGGCATTCGCCTCACTTTCTTCAAGTGCCTTTTCCGCAACTTTTCTATCACTGATATCCATCAACAAGCCTACAGCGCCCCTGTATTTACCTTCTGCATCAATCAGCGGGGTAGATGCGATGATCACCCATACTTCAGCACCTTGTTTACTTCGAAAACGAAAGTCATGCTGCTCAATGACTCCGTTGATTCTTCGATGAATATAGTACATACCATCAACACGGGCAGCATCATCCATAAAGTAGAAAATTGATTTTCCGTTCATTTCTTCAATGGAATAGCCCAGCATATCAGCCATGCGCTGGTTCACATAGAGCGTTTCAGTCTTTTCATCCATTATCCAGACGCCCTCCTGACTCGTTTCAAGGATGAACTGGAAAATATGGGGATCAGTAAGAGGTGAAATCATATGTTTAGAAAGGGCAAGTTTATCCTTTTCGGTAAGGAACCAGGAGGAGATTGGGGATGATGCATTCAATTCAGCATCGTTATCCCGAGTCAGCAGTTTTTCCACTTCGTGTTCTGATGATGGTTTCATGATAAATCCTTGTCAGGGTGTTTCAGCCATTCGGATCATGATCACAGTGATCCGACTAAAACTATCCGGAATCATTCCTGGAGAAATCTAGCTTGTTTTTTAACAAAAGTCAAGAGTCTGGTGTTTTTTTGATATAAATAAATTTATTTTGTTACCCTACGGTTTATTCGAGATAGACACCAGAACCGATAAAGTAGTTTGTGTTGGGAATCATTTCCACATACCCGAGCTTTCTCTTCTCACCTGTACCACCCGGCTTGATCCAGAAGAATTCTACATAGCCACCACCTGCCTGTGCTGCCGACAGGAGTTCGCGGATCACGTATTTCCCTTTTGAATCTTTGTGATCATACAAATTGGAACCTGGCAAGTCAGGTTGCCTGGCATGTGCGATATTGATGCAGGCAGTATCGTAGACATAGAAATAGCCAGAACTATCAGGATAAAACCGAATGGATTGAATGCCCGCGCGGATTGCTGCAATTCTGAGGCTGTCTGATGGCAGCATAGGCAGAATTTCACCCAATGCTGTGGCATAACTATGGACGTAGGCTTCGGCTATGCGCTTATTATATTCGAGAGAGGACTCTACAGTGTTATTATGTTCACAACCTGCAAGCAGAAGAAAGAGTGGCAGGAACAGGAGGGGTTTAGCTATCTTTTTCATGGTTTTGATCCTTATGCGTTTAAGTGAGTGTTACGTATTAGTGTGGTGACAATTTCACCTCACTTCCCCATGAACATGGATGCAGGCATTTGCACAGCAATAACTTTTCCAATAACCGTTAATTCACCACCAGCAAATACGGAAACTTCGGTTATGACTTTTCTGCCTTTCACCTCTAAAATATTTCCTCTTAACTCGAGCAAAACTCCAAGAGGAGTAGGTTTCAGGTAATCAATCTGCAAAGAGGCGGTAACATAACGGAGATGGGGTTCGGTGCCTGGTTCACGGCTTTCTGCCCTATAGCCTGCAAGTGCTGCACTACCAGTACCATGGCAATCAATCAGAGATGCCAGAAGACCACCGTACACAAATCCAGGGACTGCAATGTGGTACGGTTTCGGGTCAAAACGGCAGACCGTTTCATCACCATCCCAAAAGCTTTTAATCTGCAATCCTGATTCATTCTGACTCCCACAACCATAGCAGTGGCTAAAATCAGGTGGATATGAATCCTGCACAGCATTCTTTACTTCCACAGTACACCTATTCCTTGTTATCTTTCCGGTTTTCCACCGGTAAACAAACCGTAAACGTTGTACCTTCTCCCACAACACTCTCTACTGTGATTGTGCCATTATGAATGTCTACCATCTCTTTTGAGAGCAGGAGCCCTAATCCGGTTCCCTGTTCATTATTGGTACCAACTGTTTTCACTTTCGTATCGAGGCGAAAAAGGTTTTTTAAAGATATCTCACTAATTCCAACACCGGTATCAGCAACTGAGATTTTAACGAGATCACCCTCATGGACAGCAGAAAGTGTTATACGTCCACCAGGTTTCGTAAATTTTATTGCGTTTGAGATCAGGTTCCTTACAACAGTCTGGAGCATATTCTCATCAGCATCAACAGTGATATTGCCGGGAATATCATCAACCAGCGTAATTCCTTTATTCATTGCAATTCTTTTTTTCAGGGAAACAGTCTGTATCAGGGACTGAAGCAAGTTACAACGCACCGGATAAAAATCCATTCTGCCCGAGTTTAATCGTGACCAGGAAAGGAGATTCTCGAGCAGCTTCAGAGTGTTTTGAGAAAGCTCTCTGATATTCTCGATATATTTCAACTTCTCCTCATCGGGGAGCATATCATAATCTTCGATCAGAATATCGCTGAGACCAATCAGACCCTGGAATGGGCTCTTCAGATCGTGTGTAACAATGGAGAAAAACTTGTCTTTCGTTGCACTTAGTCTTTCAAGTTCCTCTGTATTCTTACGGAGGCGCTGTTCATTTTCGATGCGGTCAGTGATATCCCGGGCAACAGCATAAACTAACTCATCCCCATAAGGGATAGAGTGCCATTCGATGTAGCGGTACTGACCGGAGATCGTGCGGTATCTGTTCGTAAACTGAGCGATCGTCTGACCGTCTTTAATCATGGCAACCGCATCTTGCGTTGCGGGAATATCATCAGGGTGCACGAAATCAAAGAAACTCGAATTCTCCAGGGAAGAGATGCTATAACCAAGAACACTCTCCCACTGTTTATTCAACCTTCTGAATCTGCCAGTAGTGTCGGCGATACATAACAAGTCCAATGCGAGCAAGAAGAAGTTTTCAAGTTCATCGCTTTTCTCCTTTACTTCAAGTTCAGCCATTTTCTGACGCTGAATATCACGTGAGATGCCGAGGATGCCAGTAAGAGCCTTGTTTTCATTAAAGATCAGTGAAGTCGAATTGCTGACCCAGACAGTTGATCCATCCTTTCGGATTTGCTGAACCTCAATTACACTTCTAACCTGGTTACCACCTTCCTTTTTAATCTCTTTGAGTACCTGCTCAAGGTGTTGCATAACCAGCTTAAAAGAATCGGGTGTCAGCTCTTCTTCAAGACTTCTCTGCACAGCTTCTTTTTCTGTGAACCCCGTAAGATTGATAATCGAGGGGCTGATGTATTTGAGTCTCAAATCCGGGTAGCTTCTGATCCAGATCACATCACCGGCATTATCGGCAAGCAAACGATATTGGAGTTCGCTTTCTCTGATTCTAAACGCCTGAAACGTAAACAATCCAAGAAGAAATGATAGTGCAGCAGCAATGATCATGTTTAGTATAATACTACCACTCTTCTCCCATCCGCCTGCGGGACTGATACTTAGTATCCAGTCAACATTGGGAAGCGTAATCTTGTTTGTTACAGGAACTGAAACAGTTGAATCAGGTGATGAAGCAATCAATTCATTTTTTAGGAGGGGAATTATTTTGTGAAGCTGATAGTTGTAACCGTTCGTCTTAAGATCGTCAAGCCCCGATTTATCCAGTATTTCTGAAAAGGGAATCGTTATTGCCACAAAACCCCAGAACCGGTCTTCACCATTTCCAGTTTTCAAAAAAACAGGCAATCTTCCAATTGCGGCAACATATCCCTGCAGGAGCATATAAGGCCCAGAGAGAGTAAGTTTCCCAGTTTGCAAAGCAAATCTTGCTCCGTCCCTTCTGTTTGGGTCCGTTAGAAGATCATGCCCAACTGCAGCCTCATTCCCCTCATAAGGGACGATTTCTTTTACGACGCCATCAGGGCAGAGCGCAAGGGCACTAGCACCGGGGTAATTTTTTAAAAGTTCGGAGGCAATTGACTGGTAATTTACGAGAGTGCCATTACCCTGTTTCACCAAGGCAGCAACGGCGTATACTGGTGCAAGGGCATTGGTAACAGATCGCTGTAACAGGGAAGAATGCACTCCGGCGAGGTTAGTTGCCCTTAATTTTTCAGTCTCGAGATGATTATCCCTGATATTTAGAACCACGAAAAGAGAAACTATTCCACTAATGAGAAAGACCATGGCACCGATAAAAAACGGTTTACCCAGGAGTCCGGAATATGTAGTATCGGGACGAAACAAAGAAGGCACACACAATTGTAAAGTGAATATGCTTAAAATACAAAAAAAACGAACACTTCAACTGTTTTTCTTCTCTTCAAGGAACTGCCAGCGATCATAGAGCGAAGTGACTCTTTCCTTAGCTAACTCATGTTCAACCTTGAGAGACTCTGTTTGAGCAGGATACGTGCTATAAAAATCAGGTAAAGCAAAAATCTGCTCGATGCGGGTTACTTCTTCTTCGGCAGCACTGATTTCAGCTTCAATGCTTTCCAGTTCCTTGCTCTCCTTCCAGGTCAGTCCCGTTTTCTTTGGTTTTTGGCGGGTATCTTCCTTCTTTTCCTTATTACCTGGCTGGGATTCTCCTGTTGAGCGCAACAGTTTTTTCTCATGATAGTAGTCATAGTCCCCTTCACTGAAGTGCACCTCACCATTCCCCTCGAAACCAAGAATGCCAGTACAGACCCTGTTCAGGAAATACCGATCATGGCTCACAATGATAACACATCCTTCGAACCCGATCAAAGCTTCTTCAAGTATTCTGAGGGTGGGAAGGTCGAGGTCATTGGTGGGTTCATCCAGGATGAGGAAGTTACCTCCATCTTTCAGAATTTTTGCGAGGGTAAGCCGACTGCGTTCACCGCCGGAGAGTTTTCCAACCTTCGTATGAATTCTATCGTCTGTAAAAAGGAAGCGCCTGAGGTAGGTCCACACCAGCATCTGCTGCTTTCCGAAGCGGATATAGTCTCCGCCATCGCTAATGGTAGTCAGGACAGTATCCTCATCATTCAGCACCATTCTGCTCTGGTCAACATAGTTATATTCAGTTTTTTCACCGACGATGATTTGACCAGAGGAAGGAGTAAGCTGCCCAAGGATGAGACGGAGGAGGGTTGTTTTCCCGACACCGTTTTTACCGACTATACCCAGGCGTCTGCCGGGTTCAAAGTTAAAATTCAGCATGCTGAAGAGAGGTGTATCATGGTATGCAAAAGATACATCCTGCAGCTCGAGCACCTTCATACCGAGCTTTTCGGCAGGTGGAATTATCAGATCAACATCAAGGGGAGCTTCTTCGATCTTTTGCTCCGCAATTTCGTAGTAGGCATCAAGGCGACTCTTCGCCTTTGTACGGCGTGCTCTCGGTCCCGTCATTACCCAGGTTAATTCCCTGCGGAGGAAGTTCTGGCGTTTTCGTTCTTCAGTTTCCTTTTGTGCCTGACGCTGCATCTGGTTCATCAGGTAGTCGGTGTAATTTCCCTGATGGGAATAGAGGGTACCATTACTTAATTCGACGATACGGTTTGCAATACGGTCAAGGAAGTAACGATCGTGGGTTACAAAGATGCATGTACCTTTATAGTCTGCAAGGAAGTTTTCGATCCACTCGATAGAATCAGTATCAAGATGGTTTGTTGGCTCATCAAGGATCAGGAGCTCTGGTTGTGAGATCAGCGTTTTGCAGAGGGCGACACGACGTCTTTCACCACCAGAGAGGAGCGATACAATTTTGTCAGATGCGGGAACATGAAGTGCTTCAGACAGTATAGTAATTTTCCGTTCAAGGTCCCATCCATCAACCGTACTAATCTGCACTTCCAGAGCGTGGCGTTCTTCTGAGTGCGGAGGGAGAGACTGATATGCATCTAGCAGAGCAGTAATATGGGATGCACCCTCCAGAATATTATCATGAACAGTTTTTGATTCATTCAGTGTAAATTCCTGCGAGAGAAAGCCGGAGCGGAGATTTTTCTTTCTGATCACATTGCCGGAGTCTGGTTCCATTATTCCGGAGATTATTTTCAGAAATGTGGATTTACCGGCACCATTCCTTCCGACAAGACCAATCCGGTCCAGTTCATGAATACTGAGGGTAGCAGCAGTAAGCACTTTTTGCTCACCATACTCAACGGTAAGCTCCTGTGCTGTAACGATAACAGGTGTAGGCATAAAAATCAGTTTACAAGGATGAATAAAAATGGGCTCTCAATAAGAATGAGGAACCGCAAATTTGCAGAAAAATGTACTTCAAGATAAGGAAAATGTGAGAGGAATCAGGGAAAAGAAGGAGGGGCAGACAGAATGCCTGCCCCAGGGAAGAATCATTTCAATAACAGAAGTTTTTTTACGGATGAAAAGTCATCTGATTGCATCTTACAGAAATAGACCCCTGCCGGTAGGTTTGTGGCGTTAAAGGTAACTGAGTGATGTCCACTCTGCATAGGTTTATCGAGTAAGTGAGCGACAGCTTCACCCAACGCATTAAAGATTGTAAGCTTAATGTGTGATGAAACGGGAAGGGAGAAAGATATAACTGTTTCTGGGTTGAATGGATTCGGGTAGTTCTGGTGGAGTGCGTAGTCGAATGACGTATTACAATCCACTACAATGGTAGGAGTATAGGTGTACGAACCATCATTATCCAGCTGTTTCAGACGGTACTGATACTTGCCAGAAAGAGGAGCGTCAATGAATGAGTATGATTTCGGTGCGTTAGAGTTTCCGTTGCCCTGAACGAAGCCGATTTTCCGGAAGGAGACGCCATTGTCTGCTGATCGTTCGACTTCGAATCCGTAATTATTCACTTCGGTTGCAGTTGACCATTGGAGAGTCACATTACCACTTTCCACAGAGGCAGTGAATGAAGTCAGTTCCACCGGAAGTGCTCTGAGCGTAAAGATCGCAAGTGAGTTTTGTGGCAGGTCTTTCATAAGAGAGAAGTACCCACCCATATATACATCATCACCAGAGGTGGCTAACACATTTACATCTCTGTATGTGCTATTACTTAACACAGGATACCATGATTGCAGTGCAGCATCGGTTGCAGCACATTTTGCGATATTGACCCTACCTGTACCACCAACAGTTGTGAAAGTGCCACCAAAGTAGACTCCCGTTGCTGTAACAGCAAGTGCAGTGATAGTTGCGCCGCTGGAAATATTTGCATTCCATGACTGGAGAGCTGCGTCTGATTCTGCCAATTTTGCTAGGGCTACTCTCGAGGAGCCGCTGAGTTGCGAGAACGAACCACCGATATATACGTATCCTCCATTCACGGCAATCTCTCTTACATTGGATCCGGTCGTAATACCTGCATCCCATGCATCAATAGTTGCATTCGCCAATGAGATTTTTGCAACCCTATTCCGGGGAGTTGAGAATGCACCACCAGCATATAAAGATAATCCGTCTCCGCTAAGTGCAAGAGTATAGATTGCACCGTCAATTCCAGGCGTCCAATTTTGCAGATCACCTGTAGTAGCATCATACTTAGCAAGATACTGGTACGTGCCAGAACCACCTACATTAGTAAAAGTACCTCCGATATAAAGGTAGCTGCCAGCAAGGAGCATGGCGTTTACAGTATTACTAGGGGGGGATGGGTTCCACGCAGCTAGTGTGCCATCAGCATTGATTTTTGCAACCCTATACCTCGTTGTACTATTCACATTTATAAAACTACCACCGATGAAAACATCACCATTACCATCAACTGCTATTGAGTACACAGGCTGATCAACAACAGGTGTCCAGTCGGGAAACCCTGCACCGGTTTGATTATCAATCTTTGCAATATTCTTCACCGGGAAACCTCCCAATGACATAAAACCGCCCCCAAGATAGAGATCAGTTCCATTGACACCGATTGTGTATACCCGATATCCTGCGTGTGATTTCCAGGTATTATCCAGTGCTCCATCCGTAAGAGCAACACGCGCAGTATAGCGGCGATCCTGTCCACTAACCATATAGAAGTCCCCACCCAGATAGAGATGGGAACCTGCGATTGCTAGGTCATACACAGCGCTTGAGAAGATGTTTGCATTCCAGGAGCCAGAACTCACGACACCACCATCACCAGCATTAGCAGTAAGATCAATCTTGGCAACGCTTGTTAGGGTTTGTCCACCGATCTGAGTAAAACCACCGCCGACATACATATCGTTACCATTTATGACGATGGCCTCTACTGTGCCAAATGGAGTATTGACTTCAGGAAAGGTTGTGTAGAGTGTAGTTCCGGCTTCATTTATTTTGCAGAGTGAACGACGGCTGGTAAAAGAGCCACTTACCGGAGTGACATTCTCGAAGACACCACCCACATATACAGAGCCACTACTTGTTGCTATAGAATATACATGATTGTCAAAGTTGGGGGCATCCTGTTTTGAACCAGTTGCTGTGCTTAACTTACCAAAGCGTTGTTGTGCAGCACCATTCAGCTCCCAAAAGCTTCCACCGATAAAAATGGAGTTAGCATCATTGCTCAATGCAAGTGCATAGACAGTTGAGTTTGCAGTACCAGTCCAACCGCTGATGATTGAAGCATCAGATTTATCCAATTTCACGAGGTTCGCTCTTGGAGTAGCACCGACCTGATCAAAGTCCCCACCCAAATAAACACCATCGGATGCCACAACGATTGTTCTTACAGAAGCAACACCAGAGCTCCTTGAGAGATTCGGGTTCCACGCGTGAAGTGAGCCATCACTATTAATTCTTGCAGCCCTGGATCTTGACGTTGTACCAACTTTTGTAAATGTGCCACCGATATACCAACCACCAGCACCATCGGGCACGATCACCTCCACATCACCATTTACCAAAGGGAAGGTAAGATTGGGGACGAGGGAAGAAGTTGTAAGTTTCGCTGCACTACCTGTGTTCGGACCAATATAATCGAAGTTACCACCGATAAAGGTGTTGTTTCCGGAGACTGCAATTGAGGTTACATTTCCGATATATGGGTTTGCAGATGTTAACTGAGTTACCCACATTTCCCTTCCCGGATCATCGGGTTGGGCAAACAGAACTGAAACCGATAAAGAGATAGACAGAACGAAAAGTGAAAGAACTCTTCTGAGAGGATGTGATGCTAATTTATGCATTGTTTTCATGGTGATTGTGAGTGAATAAAGTTCATTAGTAAAAATAAGAGATATTTAATTTTTTATCGCTAATGTTCATCACATATCATAGATTATTTGACCTACAACACATCATTTGCCAATACAGATTCACTTTTTACCTTATTTCCATATAGTATCGATTGACTACAATTGATGTGTGCTGTATCAACTGAATTCGATACTGGTTGCATTTTAAATCAGTTATCCCTTTATTATAATTAGAAATCAAAGAAATACGAGGCAAACCTGAAATCATATAGACCATTGCCCTGTATTCTTCCGTTGCACATCACTATCAGAAAGGAAATCAATATGAAATCCTTTATCGTACTCTTTCTTCTTATCACCTTTCAATCATTCCCCCAATTTATATTGCAATGGGAAAAATCCTGGAGCAGCAGCGGCTTCAACAATGAAGAGCTTGATCTGATGATCACAGATTACGATGGCAACATCATTGCAGCCGGAAGCACCTACCATACCAGTATCAGTTACATGAATGTCTCACTGGCGAAGTTTTCACCAGGCGGAGAATTGATCTGGAACAAGCTCTATGATCTTGGCTGGTCTGATGAGCCTATTGGGCTTTACACAAATAGTAACCGAGATATCTTTATGGGTGTGCGGGGAGCCGATGTGTCGATTTACAATCCCTCATTTGTCTATGCAAAGTATGACAAGGATGGGAATAAGCTTTTCGGAAATAATTTCACCTATTACCTCGGTGGAGATAATATTGCAGGTTCATCTAATCAGTTTTATTGCGATCATTATGGATATTACTATATTGGTGGAGTTGAGTCAAAAGTGGCGTGGCGAATCAAAATGACGGATCAGGGAACCAGAATTGACTCAAGTGCTTCGATTATCAGTTCAGACCCTGCTGTAAACATAAGGAGCAATGCTCATACTGGATTTTTAGACCCTTCAACCCAGGAATTGTTTACAGGTGCAACAACCCGTAATAGTAACGTCAGCCCAGCAACTGAATCCCTGAGCATCGTGAAGATCGACAATTCTGGTCAGTTCGTATGGAAAACCAATCTACTCACCCATGCGGCTGATAATCTCAGTTCGTATGTGCAAAAAATTATAAAGACCAGTGATGGAAATCTCCTTATTATATCGAAGCTGTATGCTGAAACGATACCTTCCACAGATACTACCACCGTTTTTCTTACAAAACTGGACCCAGGGGGCACGATTGTATGGCAGAGGAAGTTCCCCAAGCCAAACGCGCTTCATAATCATGATATCCATGATATCCGATTAGATGCCGGCGGTCAAATAGTTATTGCTGGTACACTCAATAATCAGTTTGCCCTGATGAAGCTCAGTCAGGCAAATGAGATTCAATGGTCAATTCAGGATCCGACTCTCTTTTCGGGAGATGTCCTCATGACCGATGCCGATTACAATATTTATTGTGGTGCAATGGATACCCTCGGCAGAAGTTATCTTGTGCGATATACCCGTACGGGTCAGGAGTTGTTCAGATATGCATTTCCGATTGCTGGTGTAAGCCCATATTTTCCTTTTTATATTGCAAAGATTCTGCCACTTGGTGGAGGAAACTACCTGATAGGTGGAAGCAGACCTGTTAGTGGCAAGCAGGCATTTTATATTGCAAAGATAACCGACCCAACAACTTCTATAGAGACAAGTACTATACCCTCCTCGTTTCGACTTTTGCAGAACTACCCAAATCCATTCAATCCGGAAACAACAATCAGATACCAGATACCAGAGCAATCTGATGTATTTATTACTGTTCACACATTATTGGGTGAGGAAGTATTATCAATCAAAAAGAATAATGTCCCTGCTGGTGAGCATCAGCAGCCATTCCAGGGTAACGAGTTACCTTCAGGTATCTACTTCTGTACTGTGAAATCTGCCAGTATTCAAAATGGTAATGTTCAACAGTCGACAATTAAAATGGTGCTGATGAGATAAAATATGACAGGAACTTTGGAGCGTGGAATCTTGTATAATCAGAAACCAATAGACATATCGTAATAGAAAGAAATAATATGAGAATAATCATTCCAGCAGTATTACTTTTACTTTTCATTTTTGCAGGGTGTAATAGTATTGCTGTATTTGTGCCAGAGGATGAGCTGCTGAATAACGAATGGATTGTGACTTCAATTGACGGGCTTGATTCGCCTTTCACTGGCAGAGTTACACTCAGGTTTTCAACCGATCCGAATACCGTATCAGGCAGGGCAGCCTGTAACATGTTCACCGCCGGATATAACCTGGGTGAAAATAGTATTACGTTTGATCAGGTAGCTTCGACTAAGATGATGTGTCCTGATATCAATACAGAAACAGCATTCTTTTCAGCACTGCGTAAAGTGACCTCCTACCGATTGCAGGATGGTAATCTTATCTTCCTTGAGAATGAGAAGCCATTGATTACATGTTCGATGATGAAATGAATTGTATGCCCGGCGGTGTGTCCCACTTCCGGGCATTAACTTTCAGTGCACACGAATTACAGGGTAGATACTCCCCTCTTTCAACAAGTCATTATACTCAGGATACTGTACCAATCCAATCATTGACTGCGGCTCGAATGCGAGCATGAGCCATTTAGACGAGAGTTGTTTTAATGGTACGAACAGGTAATTACCCTGTATCTGAGCTGCATCGATTTCTTCAGTTAGTAATTCAGGGAAAAGAATCATCTCCCCTTCCCTTTCGATCTTTGTAACTTTGCTAATCCGGTACTGCTGAAGTTTTCCAAATTTGTTCATATCTGCCGGTTCAGACTGAAGATAGTGCTTTCTCATCAGTGCTTTGAATCTACTGTCATTCGCAGGTAGAAGATAGCCCAGTGGTGCCTTCACACTATCCAGAGGTTGAACAACAGGATGATAATTGTAGACTGTTGTTTTTTTCATAGTATTATCACCAACGTCCAACAGATTCATCTCAAGAGGAGCATCAGAAGCAACATGTTCCATCTGTGTATACACATAATCAAACTGAGCGTTGGTCAAATGATTCCGGGCATTCGTAACCATGTCCTTTATTTTCTGATGATGCGTTTGGATAAACTCAAGATATCCTGCAACCGCTGCATATTGCTTTTCGCTTCGTTCCTGAATCCTGTCGAGTGAATCGATCCCATTCTTCCCTTCAAGGATCATAGAGAATGTACCTCTTATTCCGAGTGACTGCCTGCCATCATTAATATCTACTGTACTATACCGGAGGCGTTCGATATTTGGTGGCCCACCGACAATGTACTGGTGAAAAGAAACCGCCCTGCTATTCAGATAGCTTTCAATAAAAGGAAGAAATTCATTTTTCATACATTCTACGATATCCGCATCTGCGTTCGGATTCGTCAGCGTTCCGAATTGCTCATCAAAGTCTTTCCGAAAACCATATTCAATCCAGTCCTTGCCGAAGGGGGAATACTCATGGACATCCAGAGTTACATGGGGGAGCCATCGGTTAAAGAGATGATGCAGGGCTGCACTTTCATTTTGTGTGAGAATCAAATGATTTCTGTTCAGATCAGCATCCTGCCCATTCCTACGTTTCTGTAATTCGGCTCCATCGGGGTTCACCTGCGGAACAACCATTACATCGGCTACCTTAAGCAATTCATCATACTTCCCCACTGAAACATCTCTCAACAGAAGGAGGAGTCCTTCTTTTCCTGAGGGCTCATCGCCATGCTGTTGCGCGAAGAGGAGTACCTTCAGTTTTGAGTTATCGGCTCCAAATTCCGTTTCAGAAATACGGACGCAATAGATATCTCTCCCACCCTCAGATTTCCCTATAATATCCAGCTTCATTTTCGGATTAAATGAAGCAAGCATACGGAGGTAGTAGGTCATCTCAAAATGAGAGGTAAGTGAAGTGTATGCCTTCAGCTCAAGAGGAGTTTTCGGGGGTGTAATCTGAGCAGAAGTTACTGCTGTTACAAGTGATAACAGGAAACCGATCATAGTAATTCGGATGTTCATAGAATACTCACTTCATCTGAATGATTTTTTGGGTTACGGAGCCTTCTCCGGAAAATACAGATACAAAATATACGCCGGATGAGGCAGAAAAATACTGCGATGAAACTACATAAGAATAGATCCCGGGTGAAAGAAATCCTGCAAAGATCTGTGCAACCTGCTCACCCAAAACATTCCATACTCTGATTGTATAATCGCTTGGTTTTGCGATCTCTACCCTGATATTAGTACCCGCATTGAAGGGGTTAGGATAGCACGCAAGACTGGCTGACTTACGCATGGTTGCGACAGATTCAACTTCATTCAAACTGGTGACTACTCCACGCGTCAGAAAATCATACTCTCTGCTTAATGAGGACACCGTCAGCCTCAAACCAACAAATGCTGCGCACTGGCGTGGTTTATAGCCAGATCCAACAGCTTGCGACGAAGAGTCAACGAATGGTACCGAAGAAGCATCCAGCAGAAACATGGGTAAGGAACCTACCGTGCGGATTCTTTTTGTTGCTGGGTCAATAACTGCTGCATCTCCCTGATCAAGCCAGATACCAAAGCGGGAGCGTGATGCCAGCATGCTGTACATAAGTGACGCAGTCCGGTTCTCATAAAAGCTGCTTTCCTGAAGCCAGAGCGGTTGAAACACAAAATCACCGAACAGGGAAAGTCCCTGTTCAACGGACATCAGACCACGGTAGGCTGTCAGGGAGTTCTCATCCACCTTGCCCATATATACTGATCCTGCAAGCTTCCCAGCATTTCCCAGCATCATCAATGGAAACCCATTTCTGGTTTTTTGTCGGAATACGCCTCCCAAAGCAGTAGTTGAATCCCGAAGTTGTGCTATTACATTCAAAGTATCACCCAGGATGCAAGCAGCACCAGCAGAGGAAAGAGAATCTGCCTGTGAAGTAGCATGCAGGGCACCTGCGGAGAGAGGAATAAACACACTTTGGATTCCCTGTGAAGAGAAGTAAGCGCTCAATGAGTTGGCAGCACTCTGGTATCCACTGTTATAAAGCAGCGCAACTTTTTGTCCAGAGACCATAGGGGTGAACATTGGCAAGGCAAATTGCTGATTAGCAGGAATATCATTCGTGCCAGACAGAAGTATTGTTGTTGATGGAAACCGCAATGGGCGAAGCGTATCAACCTGTCTGGCTGATGCAGGCACCTGGACAACCTTGCGCTCTGGTATAGAAAACTTCCAGCCCTGCGTCAACTGATCACACTGAAGGTTATTTATGGTAAACTGATTACCTGACCGCTGATACGTGTTTGGGCTCTTTGAATAAAAAAAAGAAACCGCACCGGTTCCGAAGACCTCAGCAATCCCCAGTGTATCAATACAAACAGCAGTGGCATCATCAATCCCAATGCCCAGAATATTTCGTCCGGAGGTGAAATAATACTTCTGCATGAAAACAGGCAGTCTACCGAATCTTGCACACTCAATAAAATGAGTATCAAACAGAACCCTGGGGAGGAGATTAAAAACATTATCATCAATTGCTATTCTGCTTACAAAAGGATTCTTCAATGCATCCTTTGTGTCAATTGAGCCATTGGCAGCAGTGAAGACGATCTCACCCAGAACCATTGCGCCAGCACTGGTGCCTGACAGAACTCCACCACGGGCGAATACCGCCTGCAACGCAGCAGCAGTTTTTGTATTCTTCCAGTAGTTCACATAATTCCACTGATCGCCACCTTTAATGAAGACTGCCTGTGCAGAGATAA
>JAEXTR010000116.1 GCA_023406915.1 Bacteroidota bacterium | reverse complement strand
ATACCAGATTTTTCCGTTTACTTTGATGCATTCTTCTGAATACACTGGTTTCCTGGTTCGAACCGCTTCTTCATACTCCTCCTGTATTTTGTGCGGCAAAAAAGGAAACAGCGTGAAAATGGATTTTCCTGTTGCTCCATCCAGATGAACACCATTCACCTCAGCCATCACCTTGAGCGAATTGTTATACCAAACCAAATGGAAATTTTTATCAATAATAGATACAGCATCTGCCAGTGCATTAAATCCGTTGCGGAGGAGGTTTTCGCTTGTTTCAAGATCCAGAAGAGCTTTTTTTCGCTCAGTAATGTCGATTCCAATTACTAATGCCGGGTTGCCATGCTCAGATTCGATGGGTAAAAAGACTGACTCTGTGATTATAGAGCGACCGTCAACGGTTTTGATTTTGATTTCCATCGAATTATTTGTATCACCCTGCAAAACCCGTGAGTAACGTGCAATCACTTTAAGTCTGTCCAAATCACTCATCAGAGCAAATAAAGATGTTTCTTTTGATGCATCCGGGTTTTCAAATCCAAGCAGTTTAGCTGCAAATGGATTTGTGTATTTTATAATTCCATCCAGAACTACTACAATGGATATCGGGGCGTATTCAACCAGAGAGCTGAACCTGATTTCACTCTGTTTCAGCTTTTGTTCCAATGCTCCCTGTTCGGTAATATCTAAAAAAATGCACTGGATAATCAGTTTCTGATCGTAGTTCGATGTTGCAACATTGATGTTCACTACCAGATTATTCACTAGCGTGCATTTACACGATGAATCTTTTTTGTTTTGGATACAATCCCTGATGCAGGCACGGAATCGTTCAGCTGAAGCAGGTTGGAAAATCTGTGTGATTTCAGAACCAGAATAAAACGGATCCTCTGTAACCCCTGTGAGGCTCCGTAAAGCACGGTTTACCCTGTAAATCGATAGAGTTTCACTGATGAGAGCGGCTGGTACTGGTGCATGTTCGAAAAGATCGCTATAGGGAATTGAATCGGTGTGGGAATTACCGTCTGACGTTGCAGCATATTCATGGTTCGCGTTTGTGAGATCAGAAGGTGTACCTTCCGGAAGCTCACCTGAATGGTTATTGCCGGGTTGGGCGAAACCAGACATCACACTCTGCATGTCATGATCAGCGTTATTGTGCCTCTTCATTCTTCAGCTCTCGAATAGTATTACGCGTGAGAGAAACCTGTTCCCCGTATTGAGTAAATCTCCTGAAGAGCACTATTACGGGGTAGACTATAACAACACACAAGACAGGCATGTACAAAAAGAAGTACAACAGCCATGCTTCAATGTAATAAAAAAACAGAAATACGAAAAGAAAAGATTATTCCCACCGGATCGCCTCAATTGGGTTAATGGCTGCCGCACGCTTTGCAGGGATCACCGCAGCAAGTATGGAAAGAAAAAATGAGGCACAGCCGACTGCGATAAAGTCATACACATGAAGTTCCATCGGCAGGGCATCTATTTTATACAATGCAGGGTTCAGGGGGTAGATATTGAATACCGAATGAACCCAGAAAACCAGCAGGGCTAATGCAAAACCTCCGAGGGTACCAATCAAACCTATGATAACACCTTGCCTGAAATAAATGCTTCTGATTGTATCTCCTCCCATTCCCATCGTTCGCAGCACACCGATATCCCGTTTCTTTTCAATAACGGACATGGAAAGCGATGCAAGAATGTTAAATGCAGCAACGGCAATGATGAGGGTGAGAATACTGTAAGCGATCCACCGTTCAAGTTCCATCATACTGTATAACTCACTGTGCATATCATACCATGTGGCTCCGGTAGTACCCGGTATAGCGTGCAGCACTTCGTCTTTTACTTCCTCTGCATCGTTAATATTCTGCAATCGGACCTTGTATCCGGATGGAATATCCTGCCGGAACATCTGTCTTGCTGTAGGTTCATCAGTGAACACATACTGGGCATCAAATTCGTTATTATTACTTTTATAGATACCCCTGATAACCATGAGCTGCATGGCAGGTGCGGAAAAGTTCAGGAGAGAGTTTTTTACCGCCGAAGGTGTCAGAAGAGCAATGGTATCACCAACAATGCTTTGCATTGCGTCTGCCAGACTAATGCCAATCACTGCAGAAGGGAGTCCGTCAACTGGTTGTAATCCTGCTTCACCAAGTCTGAGGAATTCCTTTAACCCATACACTTCAAGTCCGGTTGCAGGATTGAGCCCTACAAGTGATGCACCACGTTTTTGTCCATCCCTGAGGAGCATCGCCTGACAAGAGGTGAACTCAGATACAGCGAGGGGTTGAAAGGTCTGCAAACGCGCTTGCGCCTGCTGAAAGGCTTCAGTTCCATTGGTTCTTATCTCGAGGTGAGGGTCAAAATCCTGTAATAATTGGTGAACGAGTCCGGAAAATCCGTTGAAGACAGCCAGCACAATTATGAGTGCTGCCACACCAACCGTTATCCCCCCCACGGAAAGGAAAGATATAATCGTAATAAAGCTGATCCGGTGCCTGGAGCGGACATACCTTTTCGCAATGAATTGTTCTACGGAAGCCATTACTGAAACCTGATTGTGGAAAGTGGACTGCGCCGGGAGGCAATGAATGAGGGGATCAGGGAAGTCAGCAGTACGATTGGCAGCGTGATGGCGGATACCAGCAAAAAGGTCTCAGAGCTGAAGAGAAGCGGTACCTTTGATACAAAATATACTGAAGAGGGAAGTGTGATCAGATTCCATTCTTCCTGAAGAAACATCAGCAGTGCAGCCAAACCATTTCCGGCTACGATACCACCAATACCAATGAAAAGACCCTGTAACAGAAAGATAGTCATGATTGACTTCCTGGGAGTCCCCAGGGTTCTCAGAATACCGGTTGCATTAGTTTTTTCAAGGGCTATCATCAGGAGTGTGCTGATGATATTAAAGACTGCCACAATGATGATCAGTCCAAGAAGTACAGGTACCGGTTTTTTCTGTAGAGCAATCCATGTAAAGATATGGCGATTACTGCCATAGATATTTTTTGCATAATACGGGTAGGGGAGTTGCTTGCTCAGCAGGAGTGTCAGACTATCAGTATTGGTGGTGGTGTGAAGACGAATTTCGAATCCTGTGATTGCGGAATCGAGAGATAGCATCTGCTGCACATCGTCCATCAGTGCCAGGGCGGCAGACTGATCAAACTTTGCGAGTCCGCTTTCAAAGATGCCGCTAACGGCGAACTGGTCAATAGCAGCATTATGCATATCCGAAAAATTCTGTGCATCTCCGTTTACGGAGAAAAACGTGACTTTATCTCCGATGTCTACCTGAAGTTCTTCTGCCAGTTTTCTTCCTAATAATATGGGGGGGATGGCAGAGCTGGAATCCAGCACTATTGCACCCTTTAAAAGACGCAGGGACGATTTTTCTGAAAGGTTTTTGGCAGTAATCCCCTTAATAACAACTCCTTCATCAACTTCGCGGGAGGACAGAATTCCCAGTTGTGCCACAACAGGGTATAAGGAACGTATCTCAGTGCCGAGTAATTCCCTGATCTGATGTTCTGTCTGCCGGGGTTCCCGAACCGGAAAGCCTGAGTATCCCTGAATTTGAATGTGTGACTCAAAACCGGTGAGTTTCTCCTCTACCAGGTTTTCGAAACCGGAAAGAACCGAGAGGGCAATAATCAGCGCTGCCACACCAATAGCAATGCCACCACCGGCAATTGCAGTGAAGATGCTGAGGGATCGGGAATTTCTTCTTGCGGCAATAAACCGCCTGGTGATAAAGAGAATCATTCGTAAAAACGGACCTTGGCATCCGGAGTTGGGTTATTTGAAAACTGATTTTAACACCTGCAAGGTAATCAAAAGTGTAGAAAACAGACAGAAAAATTGGAGAGGTGCCAATTTTTCAACCGAATCGGGTTTCATAATCCCAAGTCGAAAAATATTTTTTGAAAAAGTATTGTTAGAAAATGAAAAAGTTCGTAAATTTTGAATCTGTAAAATTTATGTTCTTTAAGATATTGTTCAGATCGCGGGGCGTAGCGTAGCCCGGTTATCGCGCCTGCTTTGGGAGCAGGAGGTCGCAGGTTCAACTCCTGCCGCCCCGACACGATAAAAGCGCGGCAAGGGAAGAGTAACCGCGAGATCATAGCCTGACAGCGTGGTTGATTTTCCTTTCATTTATTGCTGTGTTTTTATAGATTACTATAAGTGGAAGATCTGTTTTAAGGGCCAGTAGCTCAACCGGACAGAGCATCAGCCTTCTAAGCTGAGGGTTAGTGGTTCGAGTCCACTCTGGCTCACATACAATATTTGTTCTATGGTGGGCGTAGCTCAGTTGGTTAGAGTATCAGGTTGTGGCCCTGAGGGTCGTGGGTTCAAATCCCATCGCCCACCCCAATGAACAATACAAATTTTGGTGACGAAAAGGCCCCATCGTCTAATGGTTAGGACCTCGCCCTTTCACGGCGGTAATAGGGGTTCGAATCCCCTTGGGGTCACCAATTACCCTCATTTTCGAAAGAAGATGAGGGTTTTTTTATTGGGGCATTGAAAAGTAACCCCTCTGCTATTTTTCAAATTCATAAATTCCTTACCATGTATCCCATTTTATCATTAATTTTAGAAGTAAATTATTCTGGTTTTGAAATGACTGATCTGAACGAAATATTGTCAACGCTTCGAAAACACAAATCGGTGTTGTCTGAGAAGTATTCCATCCGTAGAATCGCCATTTTCGGTTCTTTCGCCAGAGGAGACGCAACTGAATCAAGCGATCTGGATGTAATGGTTGAATTATCTCAGCCGATTGGTCTGGATTTTGTTTCGCTCGGTGACGAGCTCGAAGAAATGTTACAGATCAAAGTTGATCTCCTTTCTGCTGCTGCCCTGAAAGACTCCCTCCGGAATTCGGTTTATGAGGACATTGTTTATGTCTAAGCGAGATTGGCGAATACTTGTTGATGACATCATCTCATCTGTTAACAAGATTGAAAATTATGTTGCGGGTCTAACATTTGAGGAATTCGATCAAAACTCAATGATTATTGATGCAGTTGTTAGAAATCTAGAGATTATTGGGGAAGCAGCCACAAAGATTCCTGATGAAATTCAGGTTGAAAATACTCAGGTTCCCTGGAAAAAGCTCAAAGGCATTAGGAATAGAATTATCCACGAGTATTTTGCAGTTGATACATCAATTATATGGTTTATTGCGCAAAATGAAATTCACCAACTCAGAGAAAATCTGAACAAAATAAATCCTCACGACAGACCGGAATAGACTATAAAATCTGATTCTGCATCAAGGACTGCACAAATATTACACCAAATCCCCCTCATTTTCGAAAGAAGATGAGGTTTTTTTTATGGTATGATGCCGGAAATATGATGCCAAGCCTGTTAGTGGTTCCTGGTGATTGAATTCCCTGGACATCACCTGATACTATGCTTCGCTTCCATCTGAGACTATTTCATCAGAATCATTTTCTGTGTTTGCAGATATTCACCGGCTTGTATACGATAAAAGTACACTCCACTAGGCAGACTTGTTGCATGAAAGGTGACTTCATGCTTACCTGCTTCATACACACCTTGTACAACAGTACTCACCACTTCACCGAGGGTATTAAATACTGTTATTGTCACATTGCTTGTTAACGGAAGTTCAAAACTTATGGAAGTGGTTGGGTTAAAAGGGTTTGGGTAATTCTGTGATAATGAATAGTGCATCGCTGATTTTATATGGTTATCAATTCCCGTAAATACAGAATATTGTACTTTCACAGAGCAGGCATAAAAGTACATCACATCGTTTTTGTTGTAGTAAATATAGATATTATCTGTATTGAGAACCCATGAAGTAAGATAAATTAGGTTTTCGCCGCGGTAGCAGTTATTGTACTCTTCATCAAATAAGAAGATTTGCTTTTGAGTCGCCTCCCATTTGCCTCCTATCCAATAGTGAAACTGCATAGCGAGTCTGTTCCCGTTGGCATCATAAGTATAGGTACGAAGAGACCCATTACCCCATCCGGAAGGGTACCAGAATTCACTTCGTCTGGTTAGCTCCTGTCCGCTGCTATTATAGGTGAAGTAGTAACGATTGTAATTCAGCCACTTGCCATTATTCCATTTTTCTAAGAGTTCTGTAAGCTTATTCC
>JAEXTR010000100.1 GCA_023406915.1 Bacteroidota bacterium | reverse complement strand
GCATTGAACAGTGTGAGGGTTACTTCGCTCTGCAACGGTACATCAAAGTTGATGGTAGTGGAAGGATTGAAGGGATTGGGGTAATTTTGGGATAAGGCAAAATCGGTTGGGGTGCCGATGAGAACTTCCACGAATCCCGAATACTGGAAGCTACCATCAGTATCAATCTGTTTTAGGCGGTATTGGTAGCTACCAGATGGTATGGCATTATCGGTATAGGTATATGATTTCAAGGAGTTGCTGTTGCCGCTACCAGGGATGAAGCCGATGCTCTGCCAGGAAGCTTCCAAAACTAAGCGTCGTTCGATGTCGAATCCGTAGTTTTGAGATTCGGTCGCAGTGCTCCAGAGGAGTTGGACGGAGGATCCGGAAACCGAAGCAGTGAAAAAGGTGAGTTCCACGGGAAGTGGACCAGTGCACCAGGTGCCACTACCGGATAGCGTGCCATCAACGGTTTTGGATGTGGCACAAATATCAGTATTAGTGCCTGCATTGATTTCGGTATTCGAGCCGATGACGATGGAAGACTGCGCCATCAAGGGTACAGAGATAAAAAGTATGCTAATGAATATTGCAGTTAGCTTTTTGATCATACATACCTGCCTATTCAAAAGAAACAGTTACTGTAATGAAACCGGTAGCTGTTGTGATTGCACCTGTTGAGGTCGCTTTCACAATGAAGACTTCATTTTCAGAATAGGTTATATTTTCCGTTTCCGATAAACGAAACTGCGACCCGAGCATCAGACTTGCAGGAGTATCAGAAACGGAAAGCACTCCGGTTGATTGATCCACGGTCCCTTTTTGCAAAGTAATCGTAATATTCGCTCCGTTTAAATTAGTGCCCGCCACTATCAATTTAATTCTCGTTCCTGACTTCGGAAGGATAAACATTGCTCTTGTCTGATTAGTCGTAACGCCATAGGTAGAAAGATAGTATGTACCTGCCCCAAGGTTTGAAGATCCGGAAGTAACCGTCTGGATGAATGGAGCAACCGTCGGTATGGCAGAACCATTCACTCTGAAATTTCCGCTCACATTGACATCACCGTTCACGTCAAGTTTGTAGGACGGTGTTTTTCCAACTCCGACGGCTCCATCACTTTGCTGAACAGTAATAAAAGTATTGGTTCCGTCCTTCACGACGAACTTACCGCCGGTGCCGATGGTATTGGTGATGTCGTTCTGGGCAAATGAACAAAAAGACATGAGCAAGAGGAGGAAAATGAGTTGTTTCATACTACATCCTTTAAAAAGATTCCGTGAAAACATATCTGGTTATCGATATGACGAAAAATAAATCTGATTGAAATATACAAAGATTTTTACAACTGATGAGAGATTCTCAGAAACAACTTTGATTTTTAATTTCATTATATTTTCGGTTTACCAGAAAGTTATGTGGCGAATCAACAGGAATCATAACGCCTGGATTATAATATTGCCTATAATAATGATAATTCTACTGATAGTATCATTAATATACGATCCGTCAGCTAACGGATCAAAGATTATAGAAAAACGTCGGAAGTGAGGATACCGACCCCGGAGTGGGTTGAACGTTTTGTAGCTTTCTAACGAAGAAACGGGCATTAGCCCGATACTGTTCTCACCTCGCCATCTCCCTCACATATTCCGGTACCTGTGGATCGCCAGAAAAGAAATCACCTTTCTTTCCTGCTGAGAGTGCCCAGCGGTCAATCCAGGATATTCCCCATTTACCATATTTAGTAACGGGGGTTGCGTACGACTCATCTTTCAGAGCCTCTTCAAGGGTTACGAACTGATAACCTTTATCCTGGAAAACTGCGAGCAGTTTATCGATGTAATCGGCATTCAACAAATTAGCGTGAATCAGCAGCGTATGGGCAATACTCCTGCCGAAAAGAGAATCTGACAGGTTTTCGAAATGGGTGAGTTTCTGAGCCATATAGGCGATATAATCGCTCCCGATTCTCTCTGCCAGTTCAGCATTATCTGAGTGGAAAGCACGGTGGTAGGCAAAGGCGAAGAGATAATCATCGGTATCAATGGTGACGGGGGCGGTGATGTAACCGTGAGCTGTGAGGAAATTATCAAGTGAGTCTGCCCTCTCCCTGGTCTGCCCTACATGCAGGTAAGGGTGCCTGAAATAGCGGAGAGATGGGCCATGTTTCTCACATATTCCGCGAATCACACTCTCCCCTTTCAGGATATTGGCAGTATAATCTTTATAATCGGTGTTGTTATAATCAGGATGACTAAAGGTATGATTTCCGATTTCCAGTCCCGATGTTAACCATTGTTCCAGCAATTTCACCTTATACGGGATCAGTTTATCATCTTCATACAATTGTATTTCATTCACAAATCCGATTGCCCTGGTATTTGCAGTTGATAGTTTCCGCATCAGGCGCTGCAACGTCTGAGTCTGGTATTCGGTGTCTCTTATGCCATAAGAAACAAGGGGCATATCATCAACGGTGATACAAATCTTTTTCTGTTGGGGGAAAACGGCAAGGGTCAGGAGTATAAACATCAATAATTTCATCATCAAATCCAGACTAGTGAGGAATGCAGTCATTGTAATGTATGGGAATCATCACATTTGAAGTAAGAATATAACAAGTCATGCGCACATAAAAAAAATGCTCTGCCCCGGTTGAAGGAGCAGAGCATAGGTAAGTCTTTATTTTGCAACTCATCAGAGTGATTTATAGGTAAACCACCAGTCGTAACCGCCTTTTCCTTTTCTCTTGTAGGCTTCGGTAATATCCTTCGGTGGAGGCACGATCACCTGATCCTTGATCAGTTCATTGTTTGGCCAGTTTTCCGGCATGGCAACCTTGTTGGCGTCGGAAATCTGAAGTGCCTTTAATGCGCGGAGCACTTCATCAATCTGGCGTCCGATTTCCTGTGGGTAATAAATCATCAACCGGATATTGCCATTCGGGTCAATAAGGAATGTTGCCCGTACGGTATTGGTACCCTTGCCGGGATGCACCATTCCGAAAGCGGAGGCTACCTGCCCCATGTCATCAGCGATGATCGGGAAGGGAATTTCTACATTCAGGTTATCCTTGATCCACTCAACCCACTTAATGTGAGAGAAAATCTGATCAATTGAGAGACCAATCAGTTCTGCATTCAGCTTTTTGAATTCTTCATTACGGTTTGCAAATGCAACAAATTCAGTGGTGCATACCGGGGTGAAATCTGCAGGATGGCTGAATAATACAATCCATTTGCCTGCGTAATCATCGGGGATATTTTTCATTCCGTGTGTGGTTGGTACGGTCAGTGATGGCATTTTTTCGCCGATCAGCGGAATACCTGTTCTTACCTGGTCCATAATATTTCCTTTACTATAGATGAATAAACATTTAGGTTTTAATGTACAATTATTTTCAGTAATTTACAATTTTGCTGTTTCTTTCAGCATCCAGAGGGTTTTTTCATAATTCTGTGCGAGACCGTACAGCATACCTGCTGTCACTTCATCCTGATACTCGCTCTGTGATTTTGCAGCTGCGCTTTTTATGAAATCAGTGACCAGCTGGAAGTCTGAGGTGATGTTCTTTACCATGGTTTTTGCATCAGGATACAAACCGCTCTCCTCTTTTACCAGTGAGAGTACGAGCATCTCAGCAAGAGTACCAACTGCCGGTGCACCCAGAACTCTTACTCTTTCGGCGACATCATCAATGTCTGTTGCAAGGGCATCATAGAACTTCTCGAAGGCAGTGTGAAGCTGAAAAAATTCAGGACCTGAGACATTCCAGTGATAGTTGCGTGCCTTCTGGTACAAAACTACCAGGGAAGACTGTAAAACTGTAAGTGAAGAAACCATATTTTTGCTTTCGTTAGCCATTGAGTTTTCCTTTTCAAGTATGTGTTAATAAACATTTGCATTGAGTATTACAACTGCCGTGCCACAAATAAAATGTGCTCATTTGACCTGAAAACACGGTTTTTAAGGTTTTCTGGTGATCTGCTCAAAATATGTAACGAAATATCGTTATATTAACAACTGTATTTCGTTGTCAACTATATTTCGATGGAATCGATGTGAATAATACGCTTACGCCCCTTCATACTTCGCGTCAGACGATGGATATCGTACTGGAAGCCATTCAGGATATCATTCCCTACGAACTTGCGGTTATACTTAGCCTGGAAGATGAGAATCTTCTGAAAGTAAGACACGCCAAAGGTGTACTGAATAACAAGAGCCTTATGAACCATACATTGCGGCTAGACCGGCGTCCTGATCTGCGCGCTGCACTTGAGATTGGCGACGTGAAAGTTGTTGAAGAGACTCACGAGCCGGATCATACTGATACCTATGAGGGGATTGTGGACCTTCCCATGGGGCACTCATGCATGCTGGCACCGCTGCAAATTGAAGGTAAAACGTATGGGTTAATGACACTGGATCATAGTCAGTGCGATCTATTCACACCGCAGAGAGTGCATATCGCAAAAATCCTTTCCCGTATCATCGCATTTGCCCTTGCGGAGACCATTGCTGCCGATGATCTGAGGAACGAAAATACGATGCTGCGTTACGAGAGGACTGCAATGATATCTGATATTGAATCGGTATTGCAGGGTATGATTGGGAACGCACCGAAGTGGAAACAGGTGATTGAAAAGGTTAAACTGGTTGCACCTACGGATTCGTACGTCATGATTCTGGGAGAAACCGGTACAGGTAAGGAACAAACAGCAAAGGCAGTACATGCGCTTTCAACAAGAAGCAGCAAGCCGTTTATAGCATTAAACTGCTCAGCCCTGAACGCCAATCTTGCAGAGAGTGAGTTATTCGGACACGAAAAAGGATCATTCACCGGTGCTGCGGGTATGCGTAAGGGAAGGTTTGAACTTGCGGATGGTGGAATACTTTTTCTTGATGAAGTAGGTGACCTGCCGGTGGAGATTCAGCCCAAACTGCTGCGCGCAATTCAGGAAGGGACATTCGAACGTATTGGCGGCGAAAAAACGATCAGGGCTGATGTACGGATAATTTCTGCCACCAACCTGAATCTGGAAGAAAAGGTAAAACGGGGTGAGTTCCGGGAAGACCTCTACTACCGGCTCAATGTGTTTCCGATTACCCTACCCCCTCTGCGTGAGAGAAAAGAAGATATTTATCCGCTCTCTCATTATTTCCTACAGCGTTTGTCAGAAAAATTCGGGATGCGGCTCTCACTATCAGAAGAAGCGGTGACCCTGCTTACAAAAAACAGGTGGGCAGGAAATGTACGTGAATTACAGAACACCCTGGAACGTGCGGCAATCCTGAGCCGTGGTGGTATGATCAAGCCACAGCACTTATTATTTGAGGAAATGCTGCAGGAAAGTGAGCCGACGAGCTCGTACCCAACGATTGAAACGGTAGAGTCATACAATAATGAGATGCGGAATGTAATCCTGAAGGCACTGAGGAAAACCGGAGGCAAAATATACGGAGACGATGGTGCGGCAGCATTGCTTGATATGAAGCCAACCACCTTGCAGAGTAAAATCAAGAAGCTGAAAATCAAAGTCAGCAGAGTAATCAACGATTAAGAAAGGACCTGAAATGATAAGTACAAAAAGAATTATTGGTTTTGGCGATTGCGATCCTGAGGGTGTGCTTTTTTTCCCAAGGGTGTTTGAGTTTGCCCACACAGCGATGGAAAACTGGCTGCGTGAAGCCGGGGTGTATGACGAATATTTTCTGAATGAAGAGTTTGCATTCCCCCTTATTTCTGCGCAATCCTCTTACTACAAGCCCATGCACCCAGGATTAGAGATTGAAGTGAGGAGCAGCTTGAAGGAGATGCGGGAGTCTGCCTTTTCATTGCGCACTGAGTTTTTCAATCAGGAAGAGCAGCTCTTATCTGCTG
>JAEXTR010000082.1 GCA_023406915.1 Bacteroidota bacterium | reverse complement strand
CGATACAAGACGCCGAATGATTGATTGATGAAGGTGCTACCATAATTGATATTGGAGGAGAATCGACTCGACCTGGTTCCCAATCAGTAACTATTGAGGAAGAGAAAAACAGAGTGCTTCCTGTTATCCGCGCCATTGCAAAGAAGTACCCAGAGGTGAAAGTATCTGTAGACACCACTAAAGCCGGGGTTGCTGACGCAGCTCTTCTTGAAGGTGCTGCAATTGTAAATGATATCAGTGGAGGCACATTTGACAATTCCATGCTGGCTGTATGCAGTAAACACAGAGCTCCCATTATTCTTATGCATACTTCTGCAGCTCCTGCAATCATGCAAAAGTTTACTACATATTGCGATGTAGTGTCTGATATTATTATTTGGCTTTCAAATGCAGCCGACAGAGCAGTGAAAGCCGGAGTAAAAGTTTTTTCTATTGATCCTGGAATTGGGTTTGGAAAAACGGTGAAAGATAATTATACTCTTATTGCGCGCTTGCGGGAGTTTTCTTCGCTCGGTTATCCGGTACTGATTGGCTTATCAAGAAAGTCCTTCATAGGTTCTGCTCTTAATCTGAAGACTGAGGAAAGGGACAATCCTACAATGACACTTGAGTTTGCTGCAATGATACAGGGTGCGAAATTTATCCGTACGCATAATGTAAGAAACGCAGTCATGGCAAAAGAACTGTATAAGAATCTGGTAACTCATGTTTGAACTTTTTCATATTGATTTTGTGACATTCACTCTGCTTGATCTTTTTGATATAGCTGTAGTGACATTTATCCTCTATCAGATTTATAGGTATCTGCGTGGTACCATTGCGTCGCAGATTTTTGTCGGTCTGGTGATCATTTTTTTCATATCATTCCTGGTTCAGGCAATACAATTAAGGGCACTTGACTGGCTCCTTAATCTCCTGACTCAGTTCTGGATTATTGCTTTTATTATCATTTTCCAGCCAGAAATCCGACGATTGCTGGTAATGGTTGCAACCAACCCTCTCTTCAAATTTGTGTCCAAGAAGGAAGACCCTGATATAATAAAAGAGATCGTTGATGCATCATTCATCCTGGCTCAATCTCAATATGGAGCCCTGATCGTTATTGTAAAGTCATCCGGAATACGTGGTTTTATTGAAACGGGTTTACTGCTTGAGGCAAAGGCAACCAGAGACCTCATTGTTTCAATTTTTTTCCCGAGGGCACCATTACACGATGGTGCAATAGTAATTCGGGACAATATTGTTGAGGCGGCACGGGTAACATTACCTTTGTCTTCCTCAACCCACCTCAATGGAGAGAGTCTTGGAATGAGGCACAGGGCGGGGTTAGGAATATCGGAGCAGGCCGATGTCCTTAGTATTATTATTTCGGAAGAGCGGGGGAGTATCTCTGTTGCCTCACAGGGAAAACTCACTAGAGGACTTTCAAGGGAACAACTAAGAAAAGCTCTCCTTGATGTGTATTCACCAAAGCGCACGACGCCTAAATCGATGATACTGCGTGAATTCTTTAAAAAATCCTGAAGTCGTTGCAATAATACCCTTTTTCAACGAAAGCGGGTATGTTGAGCATGTAATTGCAGCCACTTGCGATTACGTTGACCTGGTCATTGCCGTGGATGATGGCTCAACCGATATCTACGATCATACTGTTTTTGAATCCCCTAAAGTTATCCTCATTAAACTTGGTACAAATCACGGAAAGGGATATGCCCTCAATGTAGGATTCAAAAAAAGTATCGAACTTAATTCTCATTACACAATTACACTGGATGCAGACCTGCAGCATCCGCCTGAGTTGATCCCTCAGTTTATAAGTGAACTACATCACGCAGATATTGTTATAGGTGCAAGAAGAAAAAGTGCAACTGCGATGCCTCCGCACAGGCGGCTAAGTAATTTTCTCACAACCTTGTTGCTCTCTTTGAAGACGGGGAGAAAATTTGATGATTCACAAAGCGGATACCGGGGCTTTAAAACAGGTGTCCTACCGGGTATCCTTCCACAGTCCTCAGGATTTGAAGCCGAAACTGAAATACTCATTAATGCTTCCGAAAATGAGTTATTATGTTCATCTATTCCAATACCTACAATCTATAATGATTCAGTGAGTAAAATGCAGTCGATTCCTGCAATTCTTGGGTTTATTAAAGTGATCCTCCGGTAATGAGAAGAAAGACTTCGCTAAGAATTGAGCAGTATGATTGCCCATCTGAAGAACAGCTAATCAGGCTATATCTGGATGGGAAGAATGGCATAATTGGTGTTACCTTTGATCTGCAAACACGGTCCGTGAATATCACACATGAATTACAGACTCAGGAGATTGTAAAACTGATGGAAGCTCTTTCATTAGGTACAGTAACACTCCTGCATGATGCTCCTGCCACAGATGAAATTATTCAAAGCTCAGATCAACATGATAAACGACTTTTGTGGTCAGTTCTGTCTATCAATTTTTCCTGTTTTTTACTTGAGATTATCACTGGTATTTTGAGTAATTCTATGGGACTCTCTGCAGATGCATTGGATATGCTGGCTGATGCCGCTGTGTATGGTTTAAGTATCTATGCCATCGGTCATAGTGTAAAAAGAAAACAAAACATTGCTAAGCTAAGTGGCTATCTGCAGCTTACACTAGCACTTCTTGGACTTAGTGAGGTGACCCGCAGATTCATTTACGACATACCACTGCCCGATGTTACGACTATGATTTCAATTAGCATTATTGCGTTAGCTGGAAATATTGCCTCGCTTCTGATTCTACGTAAGAGTGCCAATAGGCAAGTGCACTTCCGTGCCAGCATCATATTCACATCAAATGACATATTTGCTAATGCAGGAATTATTGTTGCCGCCATTTTTGTATCCATGCTTCAATCTGGAATTCCCGATCTCATTATTGGCTCATTAGTGTTCCTCCTGGTGACCAGGGGAGCAATTACCATCTTAAAATTGGCAAGTACCTGACCCAGAGGAGTTTGCTTTTGCCACTGAACGAATTTCATGGCAAATAGAGGGGTGAGGTATCCAACTATCCCGAGTTGCCCCTATTCAATCTGACATGCTGGCAATTTAGATTTTATTCCACTGCTTTTTCCGTTATATTTCGAATCTGTTATTGTGTTTATTAAACAGTAATTTGATGAGGAACTATGAAACTGCGTTATTTTTCTCATTCTGCTTTCCAGATAACCGCTGATTCAGGAGAAAAGATACTAATCGATCCCTTTTTTACAGGGAACCCAACATCTCCGGTTAATGCTGAGGATGTTACTGCCGACTTCATTATACTCACGCATGCACATGGTGACCATTTGGGTGATGCCTTGGCAATTGCCGCCCGTTGTGGTTCTACTATTATTGCTGTCAATGAGCTTGCAAATTATGTAGCCGAAAAGGGAATTACTGCTCACAATATGCACATCGGTGGAGGACACAATTTCAGTTTCGGACGTGTCAAATTCACAATCGCACATCATGGTTCTATGACTCCAGATCATTATTATGGTGGAGAACCTGCCGGCGTGCTCGTGACCATTCAAGGAAAAACAATCTATCATACTGGTGATACTGGTTTGTTTTATGATATGAAGCTTATTGGTGAGATAAACGCTATTGATGTGATGTGCCTGCCCATTGGTGACAATTTCACGATGGGTATAAACGATGCTGTAAAAGCCGTTGAGCTTACAGCCCCTAAAATTGCAGTTCCGATACACTATAACACTTTTCCTGTAATCGCAGCTGATCCCCACGAGTTCAGAGAAAAGGTTGAAGCAAAAGGTTTCCATTGCAAAGTTATGGAATTCGGCGAAGAAATTACGGTTTAATTTACGGATTACGAAAACTCAGAGACGATGTCAAAAATAATATCTATTGCAAATCAGAAAGGCGGAGTAGGGAAGACCACTACCGCAATCAATCTTTCGGCGGCACTTGCATTGCTGAATAAAAAAATTCTTCTAGTTGATATTGACCCTCAGGGGAATGCATCCTCTGGTATCGGCTTTCAGAATCATTCACCTTCTGTATATGAGGCAATGATTGGAGCTAAACCGATCAGGGATATCATCGTAGAATCTGATCTTCCAAATCTTTCATTACTTCCTGCAAATATCAATCTGGTTGGTGCAGAAGTTGAATTGCTGGAGTTTCCTAACAGGGAGACTATCATGAAAGAGCGGTTGGGTGAAATCAGAGACCTCTACGATTACATTCTGATTGATTGCCCCCCCTCATTGGCAGTTTTAACTCTCAATGCACTAACAGCCTCTGATACCGTACTGATCCCAGTGCAATGCGAGTATTTTGCACTCGAAGGACTTGGACAGTTGTTGAATACAATAAATCTGGTCAAGCAGAACTTTAACCCCACTCTCAACATAGAAGGTGTTTTGCTTACTATGTTTGACAACCGACTGCGGTTGTCACAATTGGTTTCCGATGAAGTACATAGATACTTTGAAACTAAGGTTTTTTCTACTATAGTATACAGAAATGTTCGGTTGTCCGAGGCACCAAGCTATGGTCAGCCGATTACGCTGTATGACTCCTCCTCCAAAGGAGCTGAGAACTATAATGCACTTGCAAAAGAATTTCTGTTGAGAAACAATTCATAATTAGGAATGAGGCATTTTTGAAATCCGGTTTAGGAAGAGGACTCGATGCATTGATTCGTCCTCAGGTTGAACACGAAAAACCTGTTGAGCAATCAAACGTTTCAACAAGTGGTGAAATTACCAGGGTACAAATTTACTTGATTGACCCGAATCCATTTCAGCCAAGAACAGTGTTTGATCCTGCTGCTCTTGATGAATTGAAGAAATCGATTCTCGTGAATGGTTTGATTCAACCTGTGACACTCAGAAAAATGGACACGGGACGGTATCAAATAGTTTCCGGTGAACGCAGATTCCGTGCATGTAAAGAGATCGGATACACTGATATACCTGCCTATGTCATCAAGGTGGAATCCGATGAACTTATGCTGGCAATGGCACTTATCGAGAACATTCAGCGTGAAAAACTGAATCCTATTGAAGAAGCCAAAGCATACAAGCGATTAATGGAAGAGTGCAGTCTGACACAGGAGGAGATTGCCGAGAGAGTTGGAAAAGACAGAACAACGATCGCCAATGCAATTCGTCTCCTTAAATTACCACGGGATATCCAGCAAAGCATGATCGACGAGAAGATTACCATGGGACATGCACGAGCGCTGATTAATGTACCGGGTGAAGCAATGCAGTTAAGAGTATTGCAAAAAATAATTGAAGATCAGCTTTCTGTAAGAAGTGTTGAATCACTTGTCCGAAAAATGCTTACAGAAAAGAAACCAGAAAAGCTTAACCCTGCAGCGAGGAATCCATTCGGAGGGAACGCTCTCGCTGATGTTGAAGACCGTTTGCGTAAAACAATGGGAACGAAGGTTTACGTGAAATCAAGAAAGAATAATCAGGGTGAGATTTGTATTGAATATTATTCACTTGATGATTTTGACCGCCTGATTGAGTTATTTGATGTCATCCAGAAAAATTCTTTTTAGTCTTTTGTTTTTTATAACGCTGTGTAATCAATCAGTTTTTGCTCAGTCAGATTCTACTCTAATTGCATTACCTGATTCCGCAAACCGGAGGCAGGTAGAAGATACATTGACGCTGAAGCCTTCTTTAGAGACAAAGTCTCCCTGGGGTGCAGTATTAAGAAGTGCGGTGCTGCCAGGTTTTGGTCAGTTTTATAATGAATCCTACTGGAAAATTCCGGTTATTGGTGGATTACTGATCTGGTTCGGCTACAATTATGTGGAAAACCATGATAAGTACACTCAGTTCAGGGACCTCTATCTTGCTTCAGGTAGTGAAACTCACCGCATACAAAGAAATTTTTATAATGATCAGCGAGATCTATTCGCAATTTCATTTGTCCTCACATATCTGGCAAATCTGGTTGATGCGTATGTGGATGCCCATTTGTTTAGTTTTGATGTTGAAGATACATTTGATATCAGGGGGCATACTACCTCACTTTCAGTTCGGGTCCCATTATGAAAAACAGTAAAACCTGCCCGAATTGCAAGACTCTGAATCCAGAATATACACTAAACTGTTCATCGTGCAGTTTTGTACTCAACACGCGGGTACCTGTCATTGATTTCTGGAGTGCATTATCCGGAGTGATTGAATCCCCCTCAGAAACGTTCATTACGATCATCAGGGCAGAGCACAAGAACTATATTCTGTTTATTCTTCCATTTGTAGCATTGAAACTGGCACTGCTTGCCAATCTTTTTGTTATCCATTATTACGAAGTAATGCTTCCATTTAGTAAGGTCGTAACAGGTATAGTTTTATTTCCACTAATCTTTCTGCTTGCCTGTTTAATACTCACTCAATTGGCAAGACTAACTTCTTTGAAACCAAGATTCAGGGATAACGTTGCAGTATTTTCGTATGCACTGATACCTGTTGCCCTAAGCGCTATCGTATTATCAACCCTTGAGATAGCCGTTTTTGGACTATCATTATTTGAGTTATCACCCTCTCCTTTCTTTTTAAAGCCTCTTTTTGCGTGGTTATTCGTAGTCCTGGAATCCGGAATGATACTTTGGGCAATGGCACTGACAGGTAAAGCTCTCAGTTCGTTCTTCCCTCAAGGGGTTGCCTATCTGTTATCCCTTGTAGTGATAGGGCTTTTATTCGTAATAGCTTTAGCAGTCAATCCCTACTTGTTCTAAAAATGATATGTGAAATGTATGGACAATCAAATTAAAACTGATGTTCTTGTAATTGGGTCTGGAATTGCAGGACTTTTTGCAGCAATAAAAATTGCAAAATTTGCTCAGGTAACACTTGTTACTAAAAAAGATAAAAGCGAATCGAATACCAATTATGCTCAGGGTGGTATAGCATCAGTACTCAGCTCTGATGATTCATACGAGCGCCATATCGAAGATACCCTTGTTGCAGGAGCCGGGCTTTGTGACCGGAATGCAGTTGAATTCCTGGTGAAGGAAGGTCCTGAACGGATTGAAGAATTAATACAGCTTGGCACAGAGTTTACGAAGGAGGGCGGAAGTCTTCATCTCGCAAAAGAGGGGGGACATTCAAAACCAAGGATTGTGCATGCTAAAGATCTCACCGGTAAAGAAGTCGAGAGAGCTCTGATTTCAAAGGTTGCTTCAATACCGGGAATCACTGTTATTGAGAACGCTCTTGCAATCGACCTGATAACTGAGCATAATATATCAGGATTGCGGAATATGCCGATTCAATCAAGACATTGCTTTGGTGCGTATGTCCTTATTATTGAAGAAAATAAGGTTGTAAAAATTATTTCCAAGGCGACCGTACTGGCAACTGGCGGTTTGGGACAAGTATACCTGCACACAACTAATCCATTGATCGCAACTGGTGATGGCATTGCCATGGCTTATCGTGCCGGTGCCCGAGTTGCAAATCTGGAGTTTGTACAGTTCCATCCCACCTCTTTTTATAACTTCTCTAATCTCCGCGATAAAAATCAGGCGTTCCTGATTTCAGAAGCCATGCGCGGATATGGGGGTATCCTCAGAACAAATGATGGCGTTCCCTTTATGGAGAAATACGACCCACGTAAAGAACTGGCACCTCGTGATATCGTAGCCCGGGCTATAGATACTGAGTTAAAAAGACGTGGAGACGATTTTGTATTTCTGGATGTGACACACATGCCGGCAGACCAGACAATCAATCATTTCCCTAATATCCACGAACAACTATTGAAGTTTGGCACAGATATCACCAGAGATATGATTCCGGTGGTGCCAGCGGCTCACTACTCTTGTGGGGGTGTGTTCGTAGATAAATACTCCCGGTCTTCATTGCTGGGCCTTTATGCGATTGGTGAAGTGAGTATGACTGGTGTCCATGGTGCAAACAGACTTGCAAGCAATTCATTGCTCGAAGCACTTGTTTTTGCACATAGCGCCTCAACCGAGTTGTCAGAGTATCTCAGAGTCTGTTCTCCCTCGCCAAATGATGTGCCAGATTGGGATGATTCCGGAACCCTGACTGCAGATGAAAAAGTGATGATAAGCTATACAAAAAAAGAGCTCCAGCAGCTGATGTGGGATATGGTTGGCATCGTACGCTCTGACCTGAGACTTGATTTCGCAGCCCGAAGAGTTGAAAACCTCTTTCATGAAGTAGAGCGATTCTATAAGAAAACAAAAGTATTTGATTCCCTGATTGAGCTTCGTAATCTGATAACGTGTGCACATTTAATCATTAAATCAGCATCTCAAAGACAGGAGAGCAGGGGACTCCATTTTACGCTGGATTATCCCTCCACCTTCGATCAGGCTACTGATACAGTGCTTCAAAATACTTACCAGAAATCATAATAGTTTTTCTGCATAGTTGATGAGTGCACCGTACCTGATACCCCGGGTGCTCACGGTGATGGAATCGCATCCAAGCATTTGCATTGTCTCTGATAAAATGATCCCGCCGAAAAACATTAAATCGCTTCTTCCCTTCGTTGCTGGAAATTTCCTCTCAATATCTTCTGGGTTCATTCCACCAAGAGTTTCCGTCATCCTTTTAAGATCATGATAGAAAAGCTTTCCACCTTCTATCTTTTCCCTGTCGTACCCGTCAAGATAACATAGAATAAAATATGTAACCGGAGTACCTGCAACCCCAAACATCCTGACTCCCTCTGGTACTGGAAAGCTAGTACCGGACAGGGTCAGACTGACATCAGAGATGATCTCCTCTTTTTTGTTCAGCAGATTACTGATGCCATATTTGTGAATCATCGACACAACACCCAACTGAAAGCTCCTTCTGAACTGAATACCAGAATCATCTCCGAACACAATCTCTGTACTTCCACCTCCGATATCTATCACCCCTTTCGAATGCCCAGTATAATACCCACGGGTTGCACTTAAATATGCTAAAGCTGCTTCCTGTTCCCCGGTGATCACTTCAATTGTTATACCGGTCTCACGACTAATCTTCCCGATAATTTCTTGTGCGTTACTGGCAATTCTTAGAGCATTTGTACCTACTGCCACTACATGTTCAGCATGTGTTTGCAGAATGATCTCCTTGTACCCCCTGAAAATATTCAGTGCAAGCTCTGCCTTTTCTTCTTTAATCTTACCACCGAAGACAAGCCCATCACCTAATCTTGGGTATGTGTGCTTCTCTTCAATGATCTCAATTCTATGGGAAGAAACATCATAATCAGCAATAAGCAAAAGGATAGTGTTGGAACCGGCGTCGATGGAGGCTATTCTCATGTATCTCACTCGCATTTAGATTTGAAAAAACGCAATATAGTGAATCAACAATATTTTTTTACTATATTGCTTATATTATTTCTTGAAGTGTTTTGCTTAATAACCTGTTAATGAACAACTTAGGATTTCAATCTCCGGTTCTGTATGAAGATCAAAGAGAAAGAGTTAGAAGACCTTATCGATGAGTTGAAGGATTTGGCTAATCAGCTTGGCGCAAAAGTGCGCTTTGAGAGAGGCGATTTTTCAGGCGGATATTGTATCGTCAAAGAATCAAAAGTCATTGTTATTAATAAATTCGCTTCCACACAGCGTAAAGCTATAATTTTGGCATCGGCACTGAAAGAATTGGAAATTGAATCCGTGTTTATGACTCCACGGGTGCGTGAGATTATTGAAACTCTATCGGAAGAAAATTGAAAATACTTGTAATTCATGGTCCAAATCTTAATCTTTTAGATAAAAGAGAAGCATCCCATTACGGAAGCCTGAATGCAGAGACCATTATAAGTATGTTGCAGTTAAAGTATCCCGAAGTGGTGTTCGATTATTTTCAGTCAAATGGAGAGGGTGAACTCATTTTGGCTATTCAGGAAGCTGATGAAAAATATCAGGGAGTGATCATTAATCCCGGCGGTTATTCGCATACATCTGTTGCGATCCGGGATGCATTAGAGCTTTGTAGAATACCGAAGGTTGAGGTGCATCTATCGAATATCTATAATCGGGAAGTTTTCCGGCAGACTCTTATAACTGCCGGTGCGTGCGATGCTGTTATCTCAGGTGCAAAAGTGTTTTCCTATATTGCAGCCGCCACAATAATACGAGATATGCACGGGAGCAAATTATGATAAAAGCAGTGATTTTCGATCTGGACAACACTCTTGTTGATTTTATGAAGATGAAGCGTATCGCAGTTGAGGCTGCGATTTATGCCATGATAGATTCAGGCTTGCCCCTCACGCAAGAGCAAGCTGCCAAAGGAATTGATGAAGTGTATAAGGAACAAGGTATTGAGTACCAACAGGTATTTGATGAATTCCTTACAAAAGTATTGGGGAGCATTAATCATAAGATACTCAGTGCTGGTATTGTTGCTTATAGAAGGGCAAGAGAGGCAAACCTTATCCCTTACACCCATGTGTATGCAACACTCAACCAATTATTGAAGATGGGAATGAAGCTTGGTGTGCTATCTGATGCGCCAGGAAGGGAAGCATGGCTTAGGCTGGCATACCTTAATTTTCATCACATTTTTGATGTGGTACTCACCTATGACGAAACAGGTGTAAGAAAACCCAGTCCAGTACCCTTTAATATGATGCTCGCAAAACTGGACGTAAAACCGGGTGAAGCGATCATGGTTGGAGACTGGGAAGAGCGCGATATCAAGGGTGCTGCATCTGTAGGAATAAAAACAGCTTTTGCCAGATATGGCGATGTATTTCAAACTGGAATAACTACTGCCAATTATGATCTGAATGATGTGTCTGAATTGATAAGTATCATTCGCGCTGAAAACGGCAGCTGATTTTTAATATGGTAACAAAAATCTGTGGTCAATCTGTTTGATTAAAATCAACTTTTTTGTAACTTTAAAAATTGTTTTTCAGTGATCTGATGAGAGAATTTCAACTAAGAAAACTATATTATTCCATCAGTGAAGTCAGCAAAATCACTGAAATAGAGCAGTATGTTTTGCGCTTCTGGGAAAACGAATTTGAACAATTGCGTCCCGCAAAGAACAGGGCAGGAAACCGGATATACACGAATAAGGATATTGACCTGATCCTGCATATCAAGCACCTCCTCAAAGAAAAAAAATATACGATTGAGGGTGCCAAAACAATACTGATGAATGAAAAAAATGAAAAACCTGCTGAACCTCAAAAAACAGAACCAGCAGGAGGTCTCTTTGCAGATGAAGTCAAACATAGTATCCCCGAAACAGACGATGTATCTGATGGACTCAGAAAAGATTTATTGCAGATCAGAACCTTCTTAGCATATCTGCTGGAAAAGTTATAAGGTTCGGAACGTGGCGCAGCCCGGCTAGCGCACTACCTTGGGGTGGTAGGGGTCGCGGGTTCAAATCCCGCCGTTCCGACAAAAAAAAAGGTACTGACAACAGTACCTTTTTTTATTATTATGCCCTTCTCATTAAATGTAAATACTATCCAATGACTCGTAGCAATCCCGACAAACCAAAATGCTTCTGTGGCATCTTCGGCATCTTCGGAACCCCCGATGCTGCACTGCACACTTATTATGGTCTTCACGCCCTTCAGCACAGGGGTCAGGAGGCATCTGGCATTATTACGCGTGACGTAAGCTCTGATCGAAAAACTGTTTTTAATGTTCTGAAAGGTGAGGGACTGGTATCCGAAGTTTTTGACCAGTATTCCGATTGGGGAAAGTTACTGACAGGTGATGCTGCAATCGGACATAACCGTTACTCAACAACCGGTGCATCCCACTCCAGAAAGAATATTCAGCCGTTCACTGTTCATTACAGAGACGGTAATCTGGCAGTTGCTCACAATGGTAATCTTACGAATGAGTCTGAACTTCGCAGGCAACTAGTACACGAAGGAGCGATCTTTCAAACAACGACCGACAGTGAAGTTATTCTTCATCTAATTGCCCGTAGTAGAAAAGAAGATCAGATTGAACAAATCAAGGAAGCCCTTCATCAGATTCAGGGCGCCTATAGTCTGCTTATAATGACTGATGATAAACTGATTGCAACCCGTGATCCTAATGGTTTTCGTCCCCTTGCGATTGCAAAATATAAGGATGCATTCGTTGTTGCGTCTGAGACTTGCGCATTCGACATATTGCCAGCCGAGTATATTCGTGACGTTGCTCCTGGTGAAATTGTGATTATAGACCGCGATGCTATCGAATCCGGAACTCCTAAAGTTGATACGTTGTATCCGCCGCATGAGATCAATAAAAAGCACTGCATCTTTGAATATATCTATTTCTCCAGACCAGACAGCAAAATATTTGGTCACAATGTGGATAAGATCAGGCGCAGACTTGGGAAAGTGCTGGCAAACAAGTATCCGGTTATTCCTGAAGGAGATGAAAAAGTTGTTGTAATTAGCGTACCTGACAGCTCGAATACTGTTGCTCTCGGCTACGCCCAGACACTACTTAAAAATGGTGTTAAAGCCAAATATGAAATTGGGCTGATACGAAGTCATTACATTGGACGAACATTTATTGAGCCTGAACAGGATCGCAGGGAGATGGGTGTACGTATTAAGTTCAACACAGTGCGTGGTGTTCTTGAGGGAAAAACGGTAGTGGTTGTTGACGATTCCATTGTTCGGGGAACAACCTCAATGCTGCTGGTTAAACTGCTTCGCGAGGCAAATCCAAAGTCAATCCACATGCGGATTTCATCACCACCAATCCTTTATCCTTGTTATTATGGTATGGATTTCCCATCACACACTGAACTGATAGCCAATAAGATGAATAGGGATATCAGTGCAATTAAAGACTATATTGGTCTGGATAGCCTGGAGTATCTTTCAATTGACGAGCTTCTTTCAGTCATGCACGATGACGATCCCGTTAACTATTGTACGGCCTGCTTTTCAGGTAACTATCCGCTTCCTGTGAATGAATCTTTTAATAAGGAGATGTATGAGTGAAAAACTCCTCATCCTGTTTATGTTTTTGACATCACTGCTGTCAGCGCAAACATCATACTTCGTAAAATATAAAGAATCACTTCCGATTAGTGAAGTACATCAGAAGGTTGCACAAAAACGGCTCCTCCCTGAAGGGGATCAGCCATTAATGATGCCTGCTGCAACCGATGTGCGGTTCTTTGCACGGGGGATGGCTAGAGAAATACCCGGACTTCAACGGATACTATTTACTACCTTCGCAAGTGAGTTGTCTGCTTCTGATATCACTCGGCTACAAAATGCTGACCCGGCAATAGAGTATATTCAGGCGAACACAGTCTATTCTATTAATGGTTTTTCTGCTGATGGCCCCAATGATTCTCTCTTTGCTCAACAGTGGGGCTTACACAGGATCAAGGCACCAGCCGCATGGTCGGTTAGTTCGGGAAATCCTGCAATAATTATTGGGGTGATTGATACTGGTGTGGATTACCTCCACCCAGACCTCGATGGTCAGATATGGCTGAATGCAGGTGAGATTGGCACTGATACACAGGGTAATGATAAGCGTTCGAACGGTATTGATGATGATGGAAACGGATTTATTGATGATTTCAGAGGTTGGGATTTTACTGACCGCGCCGGATTTCCCTTTGATTCAAGTGGTGGGGACTATCTGAATTGGGACAACGATCCGATGGACGAAAATACGTTTTCACACGGAACTGCTGTATCCGGTATTATTTCCGCGAAGCGAAATAACTTGCTGGGGATATCTGGAATTGTTCCAGAATCAAAGATCATGGCAGTGCGGGCATTTGATCCAGGGGGATTTGGAGAAGAAGATGACGTAGCTGCAGCAATTCTCTACGCCACGGTAAATGGTGCTAAAGTCATTAACATGAGCTTTGGGGATTATTCATTTTCCTATGTTCTGAGAGATGTCATACGTTTTGCCTCAGAACAAGGTGTGGTGTTGGTAGCAAGTTCCGGAAACAGCGGTTCTGCAGCACCTCATTATCCATCAGGATACAGTGAAGTGATCTCTGTTGGCAATAGTATGAATAGCGACTATCCTTCCGGTAATTCAAATTATGGATCAACGCTTGATCTGATTGCACCCGGTACCGAAATTCCTACGCTCGCCCGCAGGTATCAGTACTCGCTCTTCTCAGGAACATCTGCAGCTGCGCCACATGTTTCAGCCGCAGCCGCCTTATTGCTCTCGATTCAGCAGTTTTCAGCTGAAGAGATTAAGCAGATTCTAAAGTCAAGCTGTGACGATATCGGTGATCCGGGCTGGGATATCCGATCTGGCGCAGGAAGATTGAATCTGGAACGTGCTGTACGGGTTCTATCACCTGCAAGCATTACGTTTTCAAATCCGAAACAGGATTTCGCCACAAGTGGTGCACCATTTCCGGTGATAGCTTCTGTGTTATCTCCATACTTTGAGTCTTACTCCTTGTATTATGGAAGGGGTTTAAATCCAACTACCTGGATACCATTAGTTGAGAATATTGCTTCTCAAAAGTTTAATGACACACTAGCAATGGTTAACGTCGCCTCCGAACCAGATACTGTATTTGCATTACGTCTGGTTGTGAAATTTATTAATGGTTCTACAACTGAGGAGCGGGTAAATTTCCATAAAATGAGTACAGCCAGTAAAGCTGAGCTGATTTCTGTTATACCCTCATATTATGGGAATAAACCGACTATTCTTGCAGCAATTTATTCGGAACAGCCGGCTATTGCAAGGATGTACTATCGTGAAAACAGCACGCTGCCGTTTCGTTTCATTGCTCTTGACGGGTTTGCGGTGAACAACCAGTTCGTTCGTCAATTGCACTATGGATTCCTTCCCCAGGATATTGTTGATCCTGACAAGAGTTATCAGATTTACTTCGAAGTTGAAAACCTCGTAGGTCTGAAGACTACTCTTCTGGATGAAAATGATCAGTATTTCGTAATCAACAGCCCCAAGCCATTTCAGCTCCGGGCAACCACAAAACTGCAAGCTAGTCTGCCCGCAGGGTATTTGTATGAGAAACCAGTTGCATTGAAATCAGTCTCTGAAAAAGAAGTGCTGCACCGCAGGCTATCTACACCTACAGTACTGAATATGTATTCCTTTGAGAATAATCAGTTTATTTATCAAAATGATTCGCTCTCTTCCAGGATTCCAAAAGCAAGCGGTGATTTTAATAAGAACGGCAAAACAGATATTCTTTCGCTCTGGACTTTTACCACGCTGATAGATGAACAATCGCAGCAGGGAAGTACTCAGTTGCAGAATAGATTGAAGGCTGATACATCTTTTATCTGGCCAATGCTTGTTGATGATGTTAACAACGACGGTTCATTTGAACTTCTCGCCCTGACAGACGATTCGACAATATCTGTGTACTCGTTTAATCAGGACCTTAAGATAACACGACTGACTTCTTTTAAAAACTTCTCGAAGAAAAAGTATCAGTATAACCGTTTTGATGCTCCATACGGTGTCATTGTTGATAGTGACAAAAATGGTAGAAATGAACTGTGGATGGTGGATATGGAAGGGGATATAATGTCCTGGGAAATTGCCTCTGCAAGTCAGTTTATTCCAAAGGATACCATCGTCACTGGTTATGGTGCATCCAGTGCAATGCTCTCCGTTGGGGATTTTGATGGTGATGGTGGTAGTGATTTTGGAATCGTACTCAGGTCTATTGACGAAATCGACATTGCTCCGTACAACAGGGTAATAATTTACAACCTGAAAGGGAATACGTTTAATGTCCTGTATGATCATGCATTTATTGATCCGGCTACAGAGTTCAGATCATCGTTTCAACGTGCATCGAATGCACTTAAGTTTGCAGACCTGGATAACAACGGAACGGAAGAGCTGATTGTTTCGACGTTTCCCTATATGTACATTCTTCAGTATCAGGAACTGACACAACCCCAAGTTATATTGTATGAGGAAAACGTTAATACAACATCCCTTTACCTGGGAGATATAAATGAAAATGGAGTACTTGAACTGGCGCTTCCAAAGACAGAGGGTATTTCATTTATTGAGCTGGGTGAGAGCAACCGGACTGCAACCCCATATAACCTGAGAGGGTATAGTACAAATGCTACATCAATACAGCTTGTTTGGCATTCTGATGCAATTCAGCATTATTTATTCAGGGGCTCCTCTGTTGAATCAATGGTATTATACGATTCAACGTTTGAAAAATCGTTTCGTGATCAGAATGTAACTCTGAATACTGCATACTGGTATAGTGTTCAGGCATATAATCCGCTGAAACCAGTACCGTTGTCCGGTAAGAGTACTCCTGTAAGAATCTATCACCATAAACCTGCACAGATAGAATCCGTAGAATTGACCTCACCATCTTCGATGCTTGTTAATTTCTCAGGCAAGATAATGCCTACAATTGAAAATTTGGAAGCGATGCAGGTAACTCGTATCGACTCACTCACGGGAATTGAGCAGAAGATGTACCGTATTTCATCTATGATGCCTGCGGGTGAAACGTCGTATTTACTTTCTCTGACGCAACCACTTGAAAGCGGCTGGACAAAAATCAAAACAGTTGCTCTCCGGGATTTCTATGGTTCACCTGTGCCATTAGATTCCCTAGTGTTTAAAGTCACTGCTCAACAGTTGTCTGACCAGTTTTTTATTGAGAGTTTTAAGATTCTGAATTCCAGACTTATTGAATTAACATTCAATTTGCCCGTCGATCCTGTAAACTATAGTATTACCAGTAATTACGAATTCGAACCAGCTAATTCAGTATCTTCTGTAACAATGAGTGGAAACACTGGTAATACAATACGATTAAACCTCTCACAGGGTAACCCGATTGGGGCAGTCGGCAGGGAGTATCAATTAAAAGTCAGGAATCTAACTTCGACCACTGAGACTGGCTCTATTCCTATTGCCTCAGGTGCTGGTAGCGTGGTAGTCCTCACCAGCAACGAAACAAATTTTGACAATATCTATGTGTATCCTAGCCCTGCACTGCTGAAAGACGGGCAGGGAAGTGTCACAATTGCCGGTATTCCAAACAATTGTAGCGTTATAATTCTTGATGTAAATGGAAATATCATGAAGCGGCTGGAAGAAACCGATGGTAACGGTGGTGTTTCATGGGATTTGCGGGACACAGAAGGTAGAATGGTTGCAACGGGTATTTATATCTATCGAATTGCAAAACTTGATTCGAAAAAAGAAGAAACCGATGTCAAACTCGGAAAGATTGCGGTAGTTCGGTAAATGCTTAAAGAACTAATTTTACTGCCGAATTTATTCAGCCTTTCCAGAATTGGGTTTGCCCTCATTTTCTGGATTATTCTTTCGCCACCAGATTTCAGGGATAATTACATCCTTATTACAGTTGTTGCTATTTTGGCTGCATTAACTGACTTCCTGGATGGTTATTTTGCCCGTAAACTTCATCAGGTTTCGGAACTTGGAAAAATATTGGACCCTCTGGGGGATAAAGTCTGTGTTGCAATTATTGCTCTGCAGTTTTACCTTCATGGTGCATTGCACCCGGCACTGTTTTACATTATAATTGGCAGGGATGTGCTACTTATCGTAGGTGGCTTACTCATGTCTTCAAAGATTCGTCAGATACCACCATCTGATATTGTGGGTAAGGTTGCTGTCAATGTAATAGCATTACATCTGTTTCTCATTGTATTTTTTACAAACGATTCTATTGTGTATCAATTTAGCATGTTCGGAGCTTTTATTGCAGTGATAGTTTCCTTTTTGAACTACACCTATCGGTCGCTCCGGCAAATCAGGAAATAACATGAAACTCTTTAAAAATATAAATTTTGGAAAACTAAAAGAAGGTCTGACAAAGACCAGGGATAAACTTGTTAATAAGATTTCTGAAGTTATCACTGGGAAAGCAAAACTGGATGCTGCTACACTGGATGAGATTGAAGAAATCCTTATCAGTGCTGACCTTGGATATGATACCACAATGAAAGTTATTGAGGCTGTCCGGGTTGAGATGAAGAGTAATTCTGACCGAAGCAATGAGCGGGGATTAAATACAGTTAAGGAAGTTCTGACCAAAGAAATCGATATTTCCAATGGGAAGTATGATTTTTTACCCGATCTTGAAAAGGCAAAACCATTCGTTATCCTCATCGTGGGAGTTAACGGAGCAGGAAAGACAACCACAATTGGGAAGCTCGCAAGCAACTTCAAGAATTCTGGTCTTGATGTTATTATAGGTGCAGCTGATACGTTCAGGGCTGCAGCTAATGAACAATTGGAAATATGGGCGGAGAGAGCCGGTGTAAGAATCGTTCAGAAGCATCAGGGAGCAGACCCTTCCTCAGTAGCTTATGAAACTTTACAGCAGGCAATCCGGGAAAACGCTGACGTTGTGATGATAGATACCGCCGGAAGGCTGCACAATAAGAGTAATCTTATGGAGGAACTGAAAAAGATTCGTAAAGTTGTAAATAACTTGCTCCCAAATGCTCCCAACGAAGTGTTTCTTGTTATTGATGGCACAACTGGACAGAATGGTATTCAACAAGCTCAGGAATTCTCAAAATATACTGACCTTTCCGG
>JAEXTR010000042.1 GCA_023406915.1 Bacteroidota bacterium | reverse complement strand
GTCCTTGATGCTTATGGCAGACTCATCGGTCTCAATTATGATCGTGCGTTTGAAGCCACGATTAATGACTACGCCTGGAGCGAGTCTTACTCCCGTTCCATTGGTGTGGATATCCGTTTCGTACTCTGGGTCACCCAGAAGGTCGGCGGTGCTGACCATATCCTCAAAGAGTTAGGCGTATAACCCCGATCCCGGTAAATTTTAATAGGCTGTCTCAAAAGGGCAGCCTTTTTTTATCGATGTCTAGCCGCAACATAAAACCTATCGCGAATAACAAGTCACGCTTCATTCACGGCAATTTGGAAGTTTTGATGGTACTTCAATGCTTCATCACTAATAATAATCGCTAAAACCCTGATTTGGGAATTATCAATGATCACTCATAAATAGGTAGTAAATCGTAGTCATTGCAATATTTAGTAACATGCGTCCCCCGAAGGGGTACCATATTTATAGAGAAAAGAGATAAAATAGACATTTCGACCCCGAAGGCGGTCGCATATCTATATTAATTTTATTCGCCTACCACCTTTTCCTTAGTTTTTCATTTTAAACTCACCTGCTTCTTTTTTCAACACATTCGCTCCACCCAAAAAATTTCCACTTTTCTCTTTCGGATTAAATTTGACTAAATCTTTCAATTTTAGTAACTTACAGGTCTGTAAAAAACGTTTTTTCTATACACATACTTCAAGGAAATAACAAAGGATGTTAGCCGTTGTTGATATTTTCGGACAGCAATTCAAAGTGAAAGAAAAGGATACCGTGGTAGTTCCGCATCTTTCCGCTGAGCCGAACAGTGAAGTTTCATTCGATAAGGTAATGATGATTACCGGTGAGAACGGAACTCAGGTGGGTACTCCCTATACGAGCCATAAAGTGCTTGCAAAAGTGCTTGAGCACGGCCACGACGACACGGTACTGGTGTTCAAAAAGAAACGCCGCACTGGATATCAGAAGTCCAGAGGTCACCGTCAGCAGTACACAAAAATTGAAATTGTAAAGATAGGATAAGGAGAAGACTATGGCTCATAAGAAAGGTCAGGGTTCAACCCGTAACGGTCGTGATTCCCATGCGCAACGCCTCGGTGTGAAGCGTTTTGGCGGGGAAAAAGTGACAGCCGGTTCAATCCTCGTTCGTCAGCGCGGCACCAAATTCCATCCTGGTCAGAATGTTGCTAAAGGGGGCGATGATTCCCTTTTCGCATTGGTTGACGGTGTGGTAAAATTTGAGATCGGCAGAGCTGACCGTCAGTTTATTTCTGTATATCCTGTGGTAAATAACTAGTTTATGCATCTTTTTTTTCAGAGGGCAGTATGAAAAAAATTACCGTTGTTGGTGCCGGCAATGTCGGTGCCACCGCAGCGCAGCGCATAGCTGAAAAACAGCTTGCAGAAGAAGTGGTGCTTCTTGACATTATCGAAGGCGTCCCCCAGGGGAAAGGCCTCGATATGTGGGAAAGCGGACCAGTCGAAGGATTCGATTCCAAAGTCATTGGTACCAACAGCTATGAAGATACCGCGAACAGCGATATCGTGGTGATCACCGCCGGACTTGCACGCAAACCCGGTATGAGTCGTGATGACCTGCTTGCTGCGAACACGAAAATCGTAAAGTCTGTTACAGAACAAATTGTTAAGTATTCCCCAAACTCGATTCTGATTATCGTATCAAATCCGTTAGATGTAATGTGTTACGTTGCATTAAAGACCTCCGGGTTTGAGAAACACAGAGTCATCGGTATGGCAGGAATCCTTGACACCGCCCGTTTCCGCACATTTATCGCCGAAGCCCTTGATGTCTCCATGAAAGACATCTCTGCCCTGGTGCTTGGCGGTCACGGTGATTCGATGGTACCTCTTCTTTCCTACACTTCCATCGGAGGTATTCCGATCAGCGAGCTGCTCCCCAAAGAAAAGCTTGATGAACTGGTAAAACGTACCCGGAACGGCGGAATCGAAATCGTTAACCATTTAAAGACTGGCAGCGCCTACTACGCCCCCTCTGCTGCCGCCGTTGAGATGGTTGACGCGATAGCAAAGAACAGAAAGCGTATTCTGCCTTGCGCAGCTTTTGTGGAAGGTGAATACGGTCTTAATAATGTATATATCGGCTTGCCCGTAAAGCTTGGTAAGAACGGAATCGAAAAAGTGTTCGAACTGAACCTTTCGGATGAAGAACTTGCCGGTCTCAAGGCATCAGCCGAAGAGGTTGCAGTCAATATAAAGAAGTTGGAACTGTAACTTTGTGATATACTCCTTTTGATTGTTGAGTGATGGAACGCCCCGCAAGGGGCGTTTTTTTTGCTCCCTGTCTACTCAAAAACCAGTCTCCGGCGTCCATATTACCAAACAATTAATTCCCTCTGCATACTTGGCTGTTTATGGAAAAATGGGTAACTTTGTTCACTGCTTTTCTGATAAACCGAACCGGCTCGCAAAGATGGTTCGGAGTTAGTGTGCTGTTCACTTAAATATGTTCTCACTGCCTGTTACATATTATATAATACTGTAATACAATTGGTAGTATCCAGTATTGTCACTTTTTTTCATCGCATTAGAGCAATTAATAATTAATTGAGGTTCATAATGTTAAAAAACATACTTACTATTGTCCTGGTAGCATCTGGATTTGTCTTTTCTCAATCATTCATTGAGAAATTTGATTACTCATCAGGTTCTCTTGTTACTCTTTCCACTCCGAACTGGACGAGCCACAGTGGTACTGCAAACCAGCTTCAAGTAATCAGTACTGCCAGTGATTTCGGAAACAGTCTATATTATAGTGCAGCTTATTCAACGTACCACCTCTCTCAGGGCAATCGGATTCAATTGCTTGGTTCCCAGTCAGAAGACGTTGGACGAAATCTTTCTGCATCTGTAACAACCGGGACTTTATATTATTCTTTTTTGTTAAAGGTTACTGCATCACCAACTGCTAATTCCTATTTTGTTCATGCATTTGAGGGAACTTCTGGCAGCACATTTGGTGGTTGCTTATGGATGGTAACTCCTTCTTCGTCAGGTTTTAGATTAGGGGTCTCGGTGAGGACTACTGCACCAGTGAGTTTCACTTCTGATTTACCACTGAACGTAACTCATTTAATTGTTGTCAAATACACTTTTGTAAACGGCACTTTAAACGATCAAGTTGATTTATTTGTTAACCCAGAAGTTACGGGAACTGAACCTCTCCCCACTCTGAGCGCTGCTGTTCCTGTCTCAACTGATTTGGCGAACATTGGTAGAATAGCCTTACGTCAATCCACAAATATGGGTACTTTAGAAATCGATGAAATGCGAGTAGGTACTACCTGGAATGCCGCTCCTCTCCCAGTCGAACTGACATCCTTCACCGCTTCATCAGTGAATGGTACCGTAAACCTTAACTGGGCAACCGCTACCGAAGTCAGCAATTACGGCTTTGAGGTTGAACGTTCTACCGATAATTCAGTATGGAACAAAATCGGATTTGTAGCCGGCAATGGCAATAGCAATTCAGTGAAGACCTATTCCTACAGCGATAACACCGCATCAGCAGGTACGGTGTACTACCGCCTGAAACAGCTGGATACTGATGGCAAGTATGAGTACTCCAAAGTGGTAAGTGTAAACAACACCACACCGGATGCATTCACCGTTGATCAGACCTTCCCGAATCCATTCAACCCGTCAACCACGATCCGGTTCTCACTTGCAAACAGCAGCAATGTGAAGGTTGATGTGTATGCTTCCAATGGTGAACTCGTCCACACCCTGGCAAACCAGACTTACGAAGCTGGTAACCACGCCATTAACTTTGATGCATCACAGCTCTCCGCAGGCATCTACCTCTATCGCATCACCGCTATTGATGCAACAGGTAAGACCTTCAGCGCAGTGAAAAAGATGCAGCTGCTCAAATAATCGGTATTTTTTCTCTTATAAAAGCGGACTCTGAAAAGGGTCCGCTTTTTTTTGCTCTGTTCACAAAGTTCCAAAATTTCCCCTCAAACTCGATGGGTGTGACATAACGCAAGCACCGAAAATCTCATATTATATTTTTTACTATTTTTAGGTCATCAGAACGGTACCATTGCGGGCTCGCAACCAGTGCAATGATCACCGCATTAGTACACACTCACTTTCATTGAGGTATCCATGAGATCTTTGATTGCTACAATCTTCATTGTGAGCGCTTCCATACTTTTTGCCCAGCCATGGCATTACGATTTCGGAACTGTAACTGGCAGCTTCTCTACTTCTTCTTCCTATGAATATAACTTTTTACCCCCTACTCCTGCTGGAACGGATATGGTATATTGTGCAAACTCAGGCGGTGGATTCCTCCTCAGCAACCAGGGTATAGCTTTCGGAAGCAATTCGTACTTACGTCTCCAGGCTTCTTCTACAACAAGCGTAAACAAGTTTGCAGTATATTCGATTCCCTCCGCATCGCAGCTTTTCACTTTCCAGTTCCTCATCAGAATGGGAACAAACACTGGTAGTGCCGGAGGGACATCTGGAAAAATTCAGTTAATGATCGGCAGCGGCTCAAGTTTTTCTGACAACTCAGAAATGAATACGAATGAATCTTTCGCTGCACTAAAATGGCAGTTTAGTGCTGAGAAATTGTATACCAGCTATCTTTCAGCAGCCACCTGGTTTGATGATGCCGGTCAGCCGATGATGCGTGGCGATGATTACGTGGTCAATATCTATTGTAATAATTCATCAGGTTCACTGGGGTACAATTTTAATGCCTCCGCGTACACTGTTGGTTCCGGCAAATATGACGTGTGGGTAAACAATATTCTCCTCTATGATGATGTTACAAAAGGTAACATGGCAGAACATACGAACATTGATGCCTTCTCCGTTGTGGCACACTCCAGTACTGGGAACGTGGCATATGCCTTTTTAGATAATATTCATTACAGTAATAGTATCGCTGCAACTCCTCTTCCCGTAGAACTGACATCCTTTACCGCTTCATCAGTGAACGGCACTGTGAATCTCAACTGGGCGACTGCAAGCGAAGTCAGCAACTACGGCTTTGAGGTTGAACGTTCTGCTGATGAGTCAGTATGGAACAAGATTGGTTTCGTAGCCGGCAATGGCAACAGCAATTCAGTGAAGACCTATTCCTATAGCGATAACACCGCATCAGCAGGTACGGTGTACTACCGCCTGAAACAGCTGGATACCGATGGTAAGTATGAGTACTCCAAAGTGGTAAGTGTAAACAACACCACCCCGGATGCATTCACCGTTGATCAGAACTTCCCGAATCCATTCAACCCATCAACCACGATCCGGTTTTCGCTTGCCAACAGCAGCAATGTGAAGGTTGATGTATATGCTTCCAATGGTGAACTTGTCCACACCCTGGCAAACCAGACTTACGAAGCCGGCAACCATGCCCTCAACTTTGATGCATCACAACTCTCTGCAGGTATTTACTTCTACCGCATCACCGCTATTGATGCAGCAGGTAAGAGCTTCAGTGCAGTCAAGAAGATGCAGCTGATCAAGTAATCAGTCAGTAGTTTCTAATAAAGGTGGACTCTGAAAAGGGTTCGCCTTTTTTTATTATCGGCACACATACCATCGGATCATGATTTTGCTATCCCTAAACATTCTAAAAACTCGTATATTAGGATAATAAATCAAACACTCTATAGTGAACCCCTTAAGATCGATCGAGTTGTAAACATAGCAAAAAGCCATAAAGAAGCTGATGAATATGATATTCAGCAGCAACTTGCCATGACACCCGAGGAACGGTTTGCTGTTGCAGCAGAACTGAAAAGACGGTTCTACGGTGAGAATAACCCGGATGTGAGAGAATCAAGAGAAGTACACATTTTTAGAAGAAAACCCACATCCTCTGAGGTGTTGTAGATAATAACACCCTTACTTTTCCCCCATAAAAAAAGGCAAACCGTTCTTCACGATTTGCCTTTTTTAATTTCAGTATTACCAGAAACCCGTCACTCGTAACAGGTCATCTGTAATCCAGGGCACTCATCTTATTTGATCAGTGTCATCTTCCGGGTCATTACGCTGCCGGCTGCTTTCAGCTGATAGACATACAGACCACTGGTCAGGTCACTGGCATTGAAAGGTACATTGTAGGTACCTGCTGCCTGAACCTGATTAACCAAGGTGCGTACCAACTGACCGGTCAGGGTGTAAACACTCAGTTCAACTCTGGTTTCATTCGGAACTGAATAGCTGATCACGGTGCTGGGGTTGAAAGGATTCGGATAGTTCTGATTCAGTGCAAATGATACAGGTGCAGAAACATTGACTGAAATTGCATCAAAGTTTTTGCTCGTGCCGTCAAAGTCAACCTGACGCAGGCGGTAATACACGGTGCCTGTGGTGTTGTTCTTGTCAGTATAGCTGTAATTCTTTGGTGCAGTGCTGTTACCGGTACCGTTTACAAAACCTATTGTGTTCCAGCTTGATTTGTCGCTGCTCTTCTGGACTTCAAAACCACGGTTGTTGGTTTCGGTTGCAGTTGACCAGCGCAGATTAACGGTGCTGCCATTGACTGAAGCTGCAAATGAGCTCAGCTCAACCGGCACTGGGGCTTCGCCCCAAATGGTGGAGATACGGATACCATCAACATAACCGGTCGGGGTATTGTTCCCCTGGCGGACAGCAACTGAACCAATGTCTGTTGGATCGTTCGTTACGCCAGCACCGAGGGCTGAAATTGTGAGAGCAGGAGTGCCTGGCTCGGTCATCGGAACGCCGGATGTATAAACATACATTGTAACCAGGTCATCATTGGTGGCTGTTGTATTTAATGCATACTTCATGACAACAAGGTAAGTCTGACCAAAGTTGAATGTTACGGTTGAATCATACACGGTAGGTGTACCAGTCTTGGAAAGACCAAATACAAAGCCTGTGCTAAAATTCTTTGCATAAACTCTTCCACGGAAGGTGGTACCGATAGTCTTCGGTGCAAAGTGGAAGAAATAATCGCCTGTTGCTGTAGCTGAATCAAGTTTGACTAAAAATGATACAAATACATTCCCTGTGGTTGTAACAGAGTCAAATTTTCTGTGAATATCACCATCGTTCACGCCTGAGCCACCTTTGGTGAACCAGAGCGAACCACCGATGCCTGATGATGCGTATGTTGCATAGGTAAGACTTGTGGTTTTATAAACCGGACCCACTGCGCCACTGTGGCGTACCCAGTCTGAGGTGAGGGTGACCAGATCGACATCACCGGTTGCGCCGTAGCTGAAGTTTTCATTCAGCTTCATTGTCTGCCCGATAACACCGGGGGCAATGATCAGCACAAAAACAAAAAGTAACAATGCTTTTTTCATTTTGTTTGCCTTATTGATTATTGATTAAAAAACCTGCATGAAAGAAAAACTCAATATTCCGTCAATCGTGAGAAAACGCTTTTCAAAATGTACTGATAATGTTTTCAGCACATGTTACCGGAAGATTAATTTTCCCATTCACTTTTTAATACAGGGATTTGTAAATTACAAAAAATATCACCTTTATACAAGTGCTGCTGCATTTTCTTATCCTTAACTTTTGGTGTCTCCGCTGCCTCCCGCGCCGTGCGAATTATCCATTGTTCATTGCCCATTCTCCTCCGCCGAAGGAGGAATCCATTGCTCCTCATCCGTTGACTTCCACCCGAAAAATTGCTAGTTTGCGCCACAACAGATCACAACACAGGAAAAACTCTATGAAACATCTTTATCTCCTTGTTCTCGTCCTGCTTCTGAATGTTTTTTCAGGTTGTAAAACCGGCTCCATTACCGCTCCCATACCACCGGACCAGGAAAAAGTCCGTGTCGAGATTATCGATATCCCCTACAACACGGAAACCTTTCTGAGAGTGCCATATACAATAAGTCTGTGGGAGTATTTCCGTGAAGGGCTCACCCTCAATAAGATCGAAGTCCTGAATCATGCTGACCTTGCCACGCTGATGACCATTGAAGGTGAAGAACTTCCCTTCGTATATCACATGCCACTCCCCACAAACCCATACTTTACGCTCGATCCCATTAACCGGTGCTATCTCTCTATTCAGCTCCCCCTTCCGTTAGCCGGCATTCGTCCGCAAAAGCTGTATCACCGCTTCCACTTAACCGATACGCTTTCTGGTAAAACCATAACCGTTGAGGGCGGGGAAGTAGTGCCACGCTATAATGAAAACCCGCTCGTAATCGCATCCCCCGTGAAGGGAAAGAACTGGCTCTTTATCAATCAGTCTTCAATGGCGTATCACTTCTATGTGCTTTTCTTTCTGAATGGTCAGATCTGGTATGGTGAACGTTTTGCCTTTGATAATATAAAGCTCGATGACTCCTTCCAGAATTACTTCTCAGGTGATCCTGGTAAAAACGAATCATACTTCAATTACCGCGATACATTGTATGCTGTTGCTCCCGGCACAATCATCACTGTACGTGATGGCAGGACCGAGAACAACGGCAATAAGCACGATGCCCCTATGTCCACAATCGATGAACTCGCTGGTAACTACGTGACGATTGATATCGGGAATGGAAAATATGCATTCTATGCCCACTGCGTCCCCGGTTCATTTTTTGTCAAACAGGGGGATGTAGTAAATGAGGGGCAGCCCATTGCATTACTTGGCAATTCAGGCAATTCTGACGCGCCGCATCTCCATTTTCAGATCAATGATGGTCCCGATATCCTGTTTTCCAGGGGTGTACCATACATCTGGAAGACTTACACAAAGTTAGGTGAAGTCGAAACCGGACCAACTTCACCGGTAAAAATCAACAATGCCGGAAGCGAAGAAAATACGGTCATGAGTTTCAATTAGGATTTCTCGCTAGTATTGGGGCACTCACCCAGGTGCCCCGTTCCTTCTCTTTTTTATTTCACATCTTCCACCCGCAAAACAATCCAAAAACGAAACTTTACTTCAAAGCCGCCAGAAATAATACAAAATTCACAAATAATACTTGACTAATAATAAAATCATTTATACATTCAAGACGAAAATCTAGAAAATTTCCGATTCCTATCGTGTGTTTAGGTAAGTGCCATACTAAGCTGGTATGCGATTGATAGCTTAGAAATGGCTAAAAATTACAGAAAACGAACAAATTATTGACTGTGCTGCGCTGACAGCATCACCCCAGGTATGTTTTTGCCTGATTTAATAATAAATAATATTATAATAAAAACTATTCTTATCTGTTATGAAAATCTACCTTCGTGAGCAACATCTTGAACAGCTGGACGCTGCCTGCAATACACCAGGTGCGGGTTCCAGCTTTACTATTGTGCACGGAAGGCGTAAGGTGGGCAAAACCACATTGGCGCGGCAGTATGTGAAACTGCATGGGGGTGCATATATCTCCATCACAACCCAAGGCTCAAAACTGCAGCTGAGGGACATTACTGAGCACCTCAGGTCTTCATTTAATGAGGATAGTTACGTCCCGGTATTTCCTGACTGGGAAGAGCTGTTTACATTTCTCTTTTACCTGAGCAAGCGCCGCAGATTCACCATCGTCATGGATGATTTCCTCACACTGGAACTTGTGGAACCAGCAGGTTTCTCAATCCTGAAATCAGTCTGGGATCGACATGCAGCATCCTCACGGCTGAATATTATTGCAGTGATACCCTCAGGTGAAAAAGGCCGCGGTGTGTTTTACGATATTAATGCCCCGCTGTACCGGATACCTACCTCAACGCTTAGAGTGCAGCCATTCACATTTAAGGAGGCTGTCAGGATATTCAGGGTAAATAACTCATTTCTGAATGTTCGTCAGATCGCTTCCATTTACGCAATATTTGGCGGGTTACCCCAATACTATGCATATTTTGACCGGTACCATCTATGGAATAAACCCATCGATGGCATCCTACAGGCGCTTGTCTATTCTGAGTATGCCCCTCTGAATCTTGAAGTCAAGCAGGTCATGTATAACGAGTTTACCCGTGCCAACACCGTCTACCTTGCCATCCTTCGTGCAATTGCCTCAGGCGAAGATACACTGACAAGAATCGCAAAAGCAGTGGATATCCCCCCAACGCATGCAACCAAGTATCTGTATGAGCTGGAAAAGACCAAAGGGCTTATTCAGCGTATTTTGCCGGTCGGCACGGCTGACGCTGCAAAATCAAAGTTCGGCAGGTACGTAATAAAAAACTATTTCGAAAACTTCTGGTTCCGCTTTGTGTATCCGGTGATCATTCCGATGGAAATGGGGAGGTATGATCAGCTTTTGGATGACCTCCGCCTGAAACTGGGGAAATATATTCAGGGCAGGCTTCCGCTCATCGTCAAAAATGTGCTTGGTAAACACCTTCCTTCAGAGATGCTGACGGACCTGTCACCATTTACACCTGAAGAGTTAGGGGCTATGTGGAACCGGAACGAAAGCATTGATCTGGTCGCATTTGACCGGGAGGGTAAATCAATTCTCTATTCCTTATTTGCCATGAATGGCGGCATACTGTCTGGTACGAAACTGAAGGAAAAGCTGGAATCAGTAAGCCACTTCAATACACATTACAAGGACTATAAGTCTGGTGTCGTCGTTTTTACCGCCGATGAGCTTGACCAGGATGCACAGGACTTTTGCTCAGAAAAAGGCATCACCGTTCTGAATCCGTTCGCACTATTTGATTCCGCAACAGCGGCACAGGAAACTTTATATCAACCCATCATTGACCTCACGCCTGAGGAATATTGATGAAAGGAATGACGCGTATGATAGCCACCCTAACCGGTCAGGGAAAAATGAAACCCCTGATAATAGCAATGAAGGCATTGCATTTCAAGCGGTTGTTTGACCTCTGCTTTTCCTTTTTCCTTCTCATTATTGCTGCACCGTTGATAGCACTCTTTGGGCTGGTAATATGGTTCGAGACTGGGTTAAACCCAATCTTCCGTCAGCAGCGAGGTCTTAGCCTCCGGGGTAAACGGTTTTCAGTTCTTAAAATTCGCACCATGTATGCAACCCCTGAGGGGCACCACGCAGGCGGCGTTTTACTAAAGGATAATCTTCAGCAATTTGTTACTCCGTTCGGGCAGTTCCTGCGCAGATCCGGTCTCGATGAGCTGCCCCAACTTATAAATGTGCTTCGCGGGGAAATGTCCTTCGTTGGGCCACGCCCACTCTCCATTACCGATCTTGAGAGGATATCCCAGCTCCATCCTGACCTGCATCACCGTCGTGCCGTACTGGATTGTAAGCCCGGTATCACAGGGTTCTGGCAGCTGTATGGCTCGCGGGAGAAAGGGGTTGAAGAGCTTCTGATGCTTGATGAATTTTACGCACATCACGCATCACCGTTATTCGATCTCTTTCTATGCCTAAAAACGATACCCATCGTCTGTTTTGCTAAGCACTCGGATGCTATTATGGACAACATGAAGATGGCGGGCCATTTTGTAATTCGTAAATCTATCAACCAAACTTCATCCCCTGTATCAGGAGACATTTCGTGATCAGAAAAGCATATACTGTTTTCCGCTGTTCTGCAGATCGTGCGATTGCACCATCTTCATTATGTATTGAATCAGAAAATAAAACAAGTTCTACCTCAAAAGCATACACCGGGGCAAAAAGCCATTGCGAGCCCGGCTCTTTTGCCCCCCCCCTCCACAGGATACAACTCAATGGGTTTATTACTCTCCTGATTATCATGCTCAGCCTTATACCCGGCACTCTGTTACCGCAGGCCGGTACCTATTATGATGCGGTATCAGTTGGTGAAACCTCATTCCCGTATCAGTTGAAGCAGCGTGTACGTTCACCCTATACGAAGGTATCGTACGATAACTTTGATGAAACCAATGTGGCAAACTTTTCCTCCTACTCCCTCGGGGGATCACTGCGCGGCGTCCGATGTGTTTATTCCTATTATGAGCATCAGTATACCGGCACATTCGCCTGGGGTACGATGAGCCGTGAGCATACATTCTGTCATAGCTGGATGCCATCACACCCGTCGGAATCCACCGACGAGTA
>JAEXTR010000226.1 GCA_023406915.1 Bacteroidota bacterium | reverse complement strand
ATTTTGGAGCTCATCCTCTAACTTCGATTGGCGGTTGGGATATTTTCTTAGCCAGAATTGATACCGCCGGACAATTTCTCTGGTCAAAGGGAGCCGGAGGGCTTCTGTATGACTATGGAACTGATGTGACAGTAGATACAATAGGCAATGCATATCTCACAGGTTATTTCAGCTCCAATGCCGCGTTCGATACGATGGTGGTTGTTGGTTCCGGTTCCGCAGATGCATTTATTTCCAAAGCAGACAAAAGCGGCAAGTACCTTTGGGTAAAACCGGCTGGTGGATCAATGAATGATTACGCCTGGGGGATATCTTCTGACGACATTGGAAATAGTGCGATCGCAGGATACTTTGAAGGAACCATGCAATTTGGAGGTACTTCTTTGGTTTCTGCCGGTAACACCGATGTTTTTCTTATTTCATATAATACTAATGGTGAGGTGCAGTGGGCTCAGAGCGGCGGTGGATCACAATCTGAGTATCTGAGTGATGTTTTTAAAACTCCTGATGGCTCTGTCTATATCACCGGCAGATTTGAGGGAGCCGCGTGGTTTCAGCAAAAATCATTGACCAGTTTTGGTTCCTCTGATGCTTTTGTGATTAAGTATAGCAACGCGGGCAATGTTGAGTGGGCAACTCAGATTGGAAGTGCTTCAGTTGATTATGGTAATGGGCTGAGCTCTGAAGCTTCAGGACACATATACACAGTAGGCTATCATAGTAACGCGGTGTTTGGTACTATTACAAACGTCCCACTCAGAGGCTACTTAACAAAGATTAACACGATTACGGGGGTAAAAGAGGTTGATAGTTTTTCTCCAGATGGATATGTGCTTAATCAGAACTATCCCAATCCGTTCAATCCATCTACAAATATTACCTTCCAAATTGCCAAAAGCAGCTTTGTATCATTGAAAGTGTACGATGTTCTTGGTAACCTCGTAAAGGTTTTGGTACATCAGGCTTTGCAAAAGGGGAGTTATGAGGTGGGTTTTGGCGGAGAAGGTTTGGCGGGTGGAGTCTATCTGTGCAGACTTGAAGCTGGCGATGCACAGCAAACCATGAAAATGCTTCTGCTTAAATAAAAGAATTCGCCATAATTATTTCAGTCTGCCTTTACCGAAATGAGAATTTTTCTATAAACTTCATTCAGTGACTTAGCCTGAGGACTTACAGAGCTCATATATGGGCACCAGGTCCATGATTTCGTTCCGTCATTGCTTGTTAATGTGATAATTCGGGTGATGTTACCGCTCATGGAGTATCCGTCTCCAGGCATGTCCTTTGAAGAAAGTAAATCTGCAAGCTGCTGCACTTCAGTGACAGGTAGTGCCGTAACTGAAAGTACTGATTCATCTTTACCCAGCTTTTGCCAATGGGTTACTTTTCCGTCAGATCCAATAGTATAACCACGGACTGATCCGGTATAACCGCCACCCTCGGCGATTTCAAGTTGAAAAACTGATTGTTGAGCCGTAAGAGCTGAGAATGAAAAGCCAAGCACTATTACGCCAAACAGGATAAAGGATATTTTTCGAATCATTTTAGTAATCATATTGTTTTCATATTATTAGACTCGTGTCTTAGAATATTTGTTTCACAACATCCGGATTAATGATGAGATATTTACTTCTGATACTACTTGTTTTGCCTTTTATTGTCCTGCATGCTCAGGAAAAAACGTTCTCTTTAAAGATGTACCATTTTGTGATGCTGTCAAAAGGTGAAAACAGATCACATGATTCGGAGACGGCAAAGAAGCTTCAGGAAGGACATATGGCGAACATTCAGAAGATGGCAGATGATGGTTTGCTTGTGCTTGCCGGTCCCTTTGCTGATACACTCGGCGGAGGAATCTTCGTCCTGAAAACTGCTACCATTGAAGAGACTGAACGGATATTACAAAATGATCCGGCAATTAAGGCAGGCCGCCTGAAGTATACGATCAGACCCTGGTACACAGACTCTTCGAGTTTTACTCTCGAGAAGGAAGAGAAAAAGGAGTAATATCAATCTTGTCTTTTCTGATATTGGCAGGATTTTTGCATATTAATTATTGGTTTTGAATAAATTAATGCTGTTTTGCTAAAGCAATATGGTGTATACTGCGATAATGCATATAATTACTCAGGATTCTGAGCTGATATCCCTTTTTTGAGGAAAACGATGAAAAAGCTTATGTATCTGCTGGCAACTTTGTCTGTTTTGCTTGCCTCTTGCAAGCTGACTGATGGGGTAAATGATGACCCCGATTCTACAGATAAAGCAGGAGTGTTCACTATCACCGGAACAGTGGTAGATTTTACCACCGGAACACCTTTGGAAGGTGTATATGTGGAATTTATTACCTCGGGTAGTAGAAAAGGAGTTCTAACAAACGCTTCAGGTGGTTACACTCATAAAGACAGTACGAATGCGGGTTTGCAAGTTAGAATTATAGCCAACAAAACAGGTTATGATGGTGATACGACCAGTGTGTTCGTTTCTGCCGGAAAATCCAGTACTGCTAGTCCATTAATTCTGAAAGCAAAATCAACGGTTGTTGTAACTCCCGGAAGACCCGCCTCTATCTACCTCGTATCCACTACTACTTCGATTATTGGAGTGAAAGGAAGCGGCTCAATTGAAACTGCTCAATTGGTATATGAACTGCAGGATAGTTCAGGTAAGGCAATTGACCTTTCAAGATCCGTACCTGTCACATTTAAACTTGGGGCAAATCCTGGGGGAGGTGTCCAATTTAGCCCAAATACTGCAAAGTCTGACGCCGCTGGCAGGGTGACAGTGAATGTTAATGCTGGTACAATTGCAGGTGTGGTTCAGGTTTTTGCAGAAGCAGTCGACTCTGGCAGAATTGTCACCTCAAAACCAGTCGCTATTACAATCCATGGTGGATTACCAGAACAGTCTCATTTCAGTATTGCTCCCAGCAAATTAAATATCCCTGGTTACAATATTTTTGGAGTCGAAGATATTATTACAGCATACGTTGGTGATAAGTATGGGAATCCATGTAAGCCTCAATCTGCTGTATATTTTACATCAACCGGTGGAATTATTGAAGGAAGTGGACTTACAAATCTTTTGGGGCAGACCAGTGTTCGTCTTACATCTTCTGAACCACGTCCTGAACATCCCATCCTGGGAAAAGGTTTTGCAACAATAACTGCATCAACAGCTGATGAAAATCTTCAGAATATTTACGCTGACTGTCTGGTGCTCTTCTCTGGAGTACCATTCATTTCTGTTGTGCCATCAAGTTTTGATCTGCCAAATGGTGCTACACAGATGTTTGATTATATCGTCAGTGACCAGCACGGGAATCCGCTATCATCGGGGCAGTCAGTTTCTGTGAGGGTTGATGGGCAGGATATTGAAGCAAAAGGAGACGTTACTATTCAGATCCCGGATACACAGTCAAAGGGATGGACACAGTTTTCCTTCTCTTTACGCGAAACTGCTGATACCACGCTTGTTCCAAGAAGTATTAGTATTACCATCAGTACTACGGGTCCAAATGGAAGTGCCAAACTTACATTTGGCGGTACTACGCGTTAGTATAAGTATCAGGATTATTATTTGGCTGGCAGAGCAATTCTTTTTTGTGCGGTTTTTCTAATCCTCTTTGCCAGCAGTCTTTTCCCACAAAAGAACTACTTCTATACTGGGAAAGAGTATGGAAGTGAAGCGCTTTTTAATCCAGTTTCACTGTTCCTCAATGCCGGTTATGATATTCTGCAGATTAACAGAATTGGTAGAGGAATTTTTGAGTTTGATTATCGTGCTTCATCGCAAAACCTCTTTAAGAGCCTGGGTTCTCCACTCAGGCAAATCAACGATTATGGCTGGAATCTGTTCCTCACCAGCGAAATATTTCCCCTGAATTTTGATCCCAAAAACGCTCAGTGGTTTCCAAACTATCAGATTCACCTGATTGGTGGTGGGATGGTCTTCACAAAGTTAAAAGAGTGGTACCGCCACCATGGAGTGCCCGAACCAGCACTGATGTCATTCGTAACATGGTCCGGAATACGAATTTTTAATGAGGCTGTTGAGAATATCGGAATTGGTGGAGCAAATGTAGATCCTATTGCTGATCTATATTTCTTCGACCTTGCTTCATTCATCTTATTCAGTTTTGATAATGTCAATGAATTCTTCAGCGAAGACTTACACCTTGCAGACTGGTCATTACAACCAGTAATCGGTATTCCATCCCGTGCACTTCAAAATAATGGTCAGTATTTCTCTATCAAGATAAAGCTGCCATTCTCTGAAAAGCTATCACTCTTTTATCACTTCGGAATGGCATCCCATCTAGGGTTGTCATACGCTATTGATGACTCTGATAATATATCTGCCGGAATCGGCGGACGGGCAAGAAATCTGATTAATGTGGATAATACCCGGAGGCACAATACTATTAACACTGTGTTTGAAGCAGGTGTGTTCTGGGATCGTAATCATTCACTTATGGCATCTCTTCTTTTAAGTGCACGCGATGAGTATTGTGTCCATCTTAATGTATTTCCTGGAGTGCTAAAAATCGGAGAATTTTCTCCTGGCTTTTTCTGGGCCCTCAACAGAGATCAGCATCCCACCTGGGGTATTACTACCCGGCTTGGTTTTGGTTTTGGTTACAGTAACTGAGCCAAAATCTCGCGTCTATCCCTAATACTTGGGAATATCTTCATCCCTAATCACCCCATCTGGGGATTGAGCAATGGATGTACCAACCTGTACATTGCATCTGTGTTACAAAAACTATTTTGAGGTTACTGGAATGAGATACATTCTATTAGCTGTCGTTTTTTTCGCTATTGCCGGTGGAAAGAGCTTTACGCAGCAATCAGAACAATTCGACACAGAAGCTATACCGTTTGTAGCGGACATTGATAGCGATTCATTATTTCTCAGGTATACATTTCCACAAGTGAATGTAATCGGTAGTTCACCAGAAATATTCAGCAGAATCCCAGGGTCAGCATCTGTGTTAACTGAACTTGAAATCGGTAAAATGCAACCTTTGACCGGTAACGAGCTACTGCGCAAAGTTGCTGGACTCAACATCGTTGATGAAGAAGGAGCAGGGTTACGGGTAAATATTGGAATAAGAGGACTTGATCCAGACAGAAGCAGGACCGTATTGGTGCTTGAAGATGGGGTCCCGGTTGCACTTACACCATATGGAGAACCGGAGATGTACTATACGCCTTCGATTGACCGTATGAAGAGCATAGAGGTTTTGAAGGGGAGTGGTTCCATTCTCTTCGGACCGCAGACCATAGGAGGAGTGATAAATTACATTACAGATGATCCGCCGCAGTCACCAAGATTTCGCCTTAAACTCACAGGTGGAGATCAGGGCTTTGCATCTGGCAGAGCGAGTTATGGAACAACGACAGATAATATGGGATTTCTGGTAAGCATATTTCACAAGCGTGCTGATAAACTGGGTACGACGAGTTTCCGCGTGAATGACATCACAACTAAATTCAGGCTTGCGCTCTCAGGCAATTCCCGTTTGGGTATCAAGCTATCTGCCTATGACGAACACTCAAATTCTACCTATCTGGGTTTAACACAGACGATGTATGACAAGGGTGAGTATTATACAGCAATGGCGCCGTTTGATAATCTTGACATAAGACGATATAGCGGAAGCATTACGCATGATGTATTTTTTTCATCTGACTTTCATCTTAAGACCACATTATTTGGTTATACCACCACAAGAAACTGGCTGCGTCAGGATTTTAGAAGAACGCCTGCATCCAGCGGAACAGTTGCTGTGTTTGGAGATACAACGGTTTCCAACGGAGCAGTTTACATGCGTAACAGTACCGGAAACCGTAATCGGCAGTTTGAAGTAGCTGGAATCGAACCCAGATTGAGCTACTTCTTCAAGGTCGGTGATTTACGGAATGAGTTTGAAGGCGGTGTTCGTTTCTTGTATGAAAAGGCATTCGAACAGAGAGTCGACGGGAAAAAAGCGAATGCCGAGTCTGGTGACCTGAGAGAGGATGAAACCAGAACAGGTTATGCAGTTAGCATATTTGCCCAGAATCGGTTCTATCTGCCTCCGGAGCTCTCTGTGACTCCAGGTGCAAGACTCGAGAGCTTCTGGTATGAAAGAGATATCTTCAGACTTAATTTTAAGGATACTTCTCTGGTTAGCAGAGATGACGTCTTAAGTGTTGTGCCTGGGATCGGCATCAGTTACGCCGTAACAAACGGGATATCACTTTTCGGAGGAGTTCACCGTGGCTTTGCACCTCCAAGAATTAAAGATGCTATCACTAACGGAGGAAAATCCCTCCAACTAAGCGCAGAGCTGAGCTGGAACTACGAAGTGGGCGTACGCGGGAGTATTGGGAATGTACTTTCATTTGAGGCAACCGGGTATGCACTCGATTTTTCTAATCAGATCATTCCTGTTTCTGAATCCTCAGGTGGAGCAGGAACCGGCCTCGTCAATGGAGGGTCGACACTCCATACGGGGGTGGAGATTGGACTTACGCTCTATCTGAATAGGGTACTAGAATCAAGGTTTGATATTGTGCTACATGGATCTGGAAACTACAGCAACGCAAAATTTGATTCTGACAGATATCTTCAGCAGGGTACGGTAAGGGTTAATATCAATGGCAACAGACTACCTTATGCACCTGAGTATCAGTTATCTGGAGGTATAGATATTTTAATGCCCTTTGGTTTGACTTTACAAATAGCTGGTAATTACAGCGCAAAACAGTTTACTGATCAGCTGAATAC
>JAEXTR010000218.1 GCA_023406915.1 Bacteroidota bacterium | reverse complement strand
CAGTCGTTTCCTGATTCTGTTATGCTTGCAGAAGTGCGGGCATCTATAGACGCAGTGAATCTGCAATGGATCAGGGGTTTTGAAACTGGTGATATTGAACAAGTGATGGCTACCTTTGCACCTGATGCAATAAAGCTTGGGCAAGACGGAAAGTCCTACCAAGGATTGGCAGCCATTCGCACCCTCATTACAGCAATCATGGACTTTTTCGGAAACGATGTACGGATTACCGTCAATACCAGCAAAGTTTGGGTTGTGGGTGAAAAGGCATTTGAAACCGGAGAATATACCTACCGTATTGTTCGTAACGGTAATCCGGTTACCGAAACTGGTATCTATTGCTCCATATGGATGAAGCAACCAGACAATTCATGGAAAATTGCCCTTGATGTACCGGTGAAGTGATTATTAAAAGAGCAGCCACAGGTGGGTGACGACCCTCATGGATTTTCATTCTGACTTAATGGTGAGAAATCCCTCTGATTAACACGTGATGGCACCATGTTGAGATTGGATGACTATACCCTGATGAATCAAGTCTTTTTTTATCTTCTTTTTTAACTGGCTGGTATGGAGTAAATTTACAGTAACATTTTGGAGTGTTACTATAGCAAAGAAAAAGCAGCAGGAAGTCAGAATCTGTTTTGATGTATTCCATCACCTGCCTGATATGTATTTCCTTCTTAATGAAGAAGGGCTGATCATTAATGCAAACGAAACTGCCCTCAGACTTCTGGGATATTCTGCACGCGAAGTGCTGAATAACCGGTTTTCCGATCTTCTTTTCCCGGAATCCATCCTGAAAACTGAACATGCCTTCAGTCAATGCCTTCTGAATAAAACGGCAGCCAGCGCCGGCGGCAGAATCCGCAAGGGAAACCATGGGCACCTGGATGTGGTGATCAGGTTTACCCCCGTACCAAATACTTCCGGCGACTGTAAGGAAATCACCCTGGTACAGTTACACGATGTTACCAAGGAGCTGCAGGATGGTCTTGCCCTGAAGCGGTTTCAGTATGTAACTGAAAATACGGTGAATCCTATCCAGATCACGGATCTGAACGGAAAAATGATCTATGTCAACCCTGCATTCGAGAGGTTCTCTGGCTACTCGAAAGAGGAACTGATGGGTAATGACCCGAGCATCTTTTCCAGCGGCAAGCATTCAAAGGGCTTCTGGACCAGGATGTGGGATATCATTACCACCGGAAAGGCGTGGCAGGGTGAAATCGAAAACAAACGGAAGGATGAATCCATCATCCATTCGAACCTGCTGATCTCCCCTATCATGAATGAGCATGGTATTATTATCGGGTACTTCGGGGTTCACAGCGATATTACCGACCGCCGCAACCTTGAGAAACAGCTGATACACACCCAGAAAATGGAGAGTATCGGTACCCTGGCTGCCGGTGTAGCCCATGAAGTCGGCAATCCGCTTGCATCAATTTCGGCAATCGTACAGATTATTCAGCGCTCAACCGAAGACTCCTTTATCAGGGATAAACTGGAACTGGTGAAGAACCAGATCACCAGAATTTCTAAGATCATCAGAGACCTGGTGGATTTTTCCCGCCCGAGTAACTATGAACTGAAACTGACCGATATCAACGCAAACCTGAAGGAAGCGGTTGAGATCGTGAGGGTTGGTACGAAAGCCAAATCGCTTGATTTTATTATGGAATTATCTTCTGAAGTACCAATGCTGCCACTGGTTTCGGATCAGATTCAGCAGGTGTTTGTAAATATCCTCATCAACGCCGTTGATGCAATCACCGATCAGGCGGCAAAGATCGGTACTGCCTTTAAGGGGAGTATTGTGCTGGAAACCTATCTGCAGGGAGAATTTGTGTACATCATAATGCAGGATAATGGTACAGGCATTCCTGAGGAATTTGTTACCAAAATCTTTGAGCCCTTCTTTACCACGAAAAAGGAAGGTAAGGGAACGGGGCTTGGGTTGTGGGTCAGTTATGGAATTATTAAAAACTTTCAGGGTGATATTGAGGCAAAGCGCGTTTCCCCGCACGGAACGAAATTCAAAATACGCCTCCCTATCAACCCGTTGTATTGAGGAGCAGCATGGCAGAAAAGATTTTAGTTGTTGATGATGAAGAGATAATCCGGGAATCTGTCTCCTTTATCCTCTCGAAAGAGGGATATGAAGTTACGGAGGCGGAAAATGGCAGGGTGGCGCATGAGAAGCTGCTTGATGGGTATTATGATTTGGTGATCACCGATCTGGAAATGCCCCAGATGAATGGGCTGCAGCTGATGGAGGTGATATCCCGCTTTACGGTGGCAATACCGGTAATTGTGGTGACTGCCTACGGGTCTCTTGATACAGCTATCAAAGCATTGCGGTATGGTGCTTATGATTATATTCTGAAGCCGGTTGAGTTCGAAGAGCTGATCATCAAGATTAAACGGCTTTTTGAGACCAGGACACTGATGAAGGAAGTTGAACTGTTGCGGAGAGAGATTCAGCGGCAATATGATTTTTCGAGCATCATAGGTCAAAGCCCTGCAATGCAAAAAACTTTCGAGATCATCAAGACTGTGGCGGGCACAGACAGCACCGTACTGATCACGGGTAACAGCGGAACCGGAAAAGAACTTGCCGCGCGGGCAATCCACTATAACAGTAAGCGGAAGAATAAACCTTTTATTGCCGTAAACTGCGGGGCAATTTCGGAAAACCTGATAGAAAGTGAACTGTTCGGTCACAAGAAGGGTGCCTTTACCGGTGCGATTTCTGACAAGGAAGGATTCTTCAAGGCGGCAGACGGCGGCACACTGTTTCTTGATGAAATCAGTGAGATGCCACCCCAGCTACAGGTGAAGCTGCTGAGGGTGCTGCAGGAGCGTGAGTTTACGCCGGTCGGTACAACACATGCCATCCCGATCAACATCCGGTTTCTTGCATCCACAAACAGGAACCTGAAAGAAGAGATTCAGCAGAACCGGTTCAGGGAAGACCTCTATTACCGCCTGAATGTGGTGGAGATAACGATGCCATCACTGAAGAACCGGAAAGAGGATATTCCGATGCTGGCAAATCACTTCCTGAACAAATACCGGCATCAGATGGGGAAGAATATCTCTGGTATCGATCAGTCTGCTTACCGGGCACTGATGAATTACGACTGGAAGGGGGAGGTTCGTGAGCTTGAAAACGTGATGGAGCGGGCAGTCATCTTTTGCCAGAACGATGTTATGACACTGGAGAACCTGCCGGAATCCCTCAGGGCTTCGAAAGATATTGTGGTGCCTGATCAGACCGGGTCCCTTGACGAATTTATGAATAAGGTTGAGCGGGAGTACATCATTAAGACCCTTGAGAACTGAGATCAGGATAAAGAAAAGGCGGCGAAGGTTCTGAACCTTGGGCTTTCAACCCTGTACCGGAAAATCAAGGAGCTGAACATACAGCTGTAGGCTACCTCACACTGTGAGATACAACACAATGATACGGCAATATTCTGTTTAAAATTCGCAACGCTAAGAAAAAAAAACAGCACAATGGAAGTTACCTTCTGGGGTGTCAGAGGCTCGATTCCCGCCCCTATGACACCGTCAGCATACCGCTCAAAACTTGATACTGCACTGGCACGCCAGAAAGCTGCAGAAGCCGGAGAAGCATCAGCTTCCTCATGCGAAGACAGCGAACTGGAAGGATTGCAGTGCATTGTGGGCGGCAATACGCCCTGCGTTGAAATCAACGCGGGTGACGTAACCATTGTGCTGGATATGGGTACCGGTTTGCGGGAATATGGCATCAAACTGATGTCGGATCTCAAAAAGGGATTGAAGGTTCCTAAGGAACTCCACATTTTTATCAGCCATACGCACTGGGATCACATTCAGGGTTTCCCCTTCTTTCAGCCTGCCTTTTCAGATGCATTCAGAATCTATTTTTACAGTCCCCATGGCAATCTGAAAAACAAGCTCAGAATGCAGCAGGAGTTTGCGTTTTTCCCCGTCAGCCTTGACTTCATGAATGCAGACAAGCAATTTCTTGATTTTCCGCCAGAATCAAAGATCACCATCGGCGATGTGGTTGTTACCAATACTGCCCTCCATCATCCCGGGATATCGTATTCATTCAGAATCACCTACGCCGGCAAATCAGTGGTCTACGCAACTGATGGTGAATATAATAATCTTGCAGAAGAACGGGTGAACCGGTTTATTGAGCATTTTCACGATGCCGATCTGCTGATCTTTGATGCAATGTACACCCTTGATCAGGAGGCAGAGCGGGTTGACTGGGGGCACAGCTCACCCATGAACGCCATTGATATTGCCGCGCAATCCCATGCAAAGATACTGGCACTCTTTCACCATGACCCTGAGAATGATGATAATGACATTATCAAGATGTACCGTGGTGCAAAAGAATACCTGAGAGTGCAGTACCCGAATACCTCAATGAAGATTATTGTGGCTAAAGAGTCAAATACCGTCGAAGTATAACCCCCTCCTTTCAGGATGGCTTCCAGCATTTACCACCTCCCGGAATCGGTAACCCGTCCCTCGTAACCCTGTCCGCCGAAGGAGGATTGTCACTCTCTTTTCGCCGAAGGCGCTTATTATCAATTATCCATTATCCATTGATTGTGTCCATTGTCCATTGTTTACGTCCCTTGTCACTCGTAACTTTTCTTTCTGTCTTCTGGTTCATTATCAATTATAAATTATCCTCCCGTCCGTCTACTGACGGAAATCCACTCTCCATTGCTTTTGTCCTCCGCCTGTGGCTGAATCAATTATCAATTATAACTCTCCCCCGCTTGCCTCTGGTTGATGAGCTCAATTGTGCTTCATAAAATATTCTCTATCCCTTTGTTGATTTTAGGGCTAGATAGCGCTAATTTGAATTACATAATCTCTAATCACTCAGGAATTGGAGACATTTAAATATCTTTTGCGTCCTGATTCTGACTTTAAATCGAACTTTATTTGATCTTGAGACTGAGCCAGATATTTACCTGATGAATAATGAACCCTTCAACCAATATGAGTACAATAATGAGTCTTTTATTATGACCAAGGCTGAATTGATTAAACGATTACGCTTACCTGAATGGAGTGACCTGGAGTGTAAAAAAGCCAAAAATGGAGTTTCGGATGATGCATATCGAACTGTATCGGCTTTTGCGAATTCTGAAGGTGGCACCCTCATTTTCGGTATCCAGCAAACGACAGGAAATCTCGGGATTGAAGGGGTTACTAATCCTGATAAGATACAAAATGATTTTCTTAGTGCACTCAGGACAGGTGAAAAACTCAATCGGAAAATTTCTGCCACGGCTGAAATGCTTGACTTTGATGGGAAGGTTTTACTCATTTTTCATATCCCAGAGAGTCCAAGAAATGAGAAGCCAGTTTATCTTAATGGTGATATCCGGAAATGCTACATTCGTCGGGGCGCTGGTGATGAGCAATGCACCCAGGTTGAAATTGAACGCTTTCTTAGAGATTCCTCTACTGACCGTTTCGATGCTACGATTGCTGATTACGATATTCAGTCCTGTTTCGATAGTAGCTCCCTGTCATGGTATCGCTTTCATTACGAGAATCGTCCATCTAATCGCTCTTATGCTTATTTGGATAATTTCGGGTTTCTTTTTCAGTTGGGTTTAATAAAAAACACTTCTTCAGGAATGAAACCCACGAATGCATCTATACTTCTTTTTGGAAATGATGGTTGCCTTCGTGGATTACTCCCTCGCCCCATAGCAGATTGTCAGCGATTTGCCTTTCGGTATGATGAAACTTCACTCGGGTCCCGTTGGTTAGACCGCATTATATTGGAGTCAAATATCATCAATGCATGGCTTTCCTTTCTGGATTGGTATTATCGGCTCTCTCCGGTTCCATTTAAAGTTGATCCGCTCACTATGGAAAGAAAAGATACTCCGGATGATTTTATAGTCTTCCGTGAGGTTTTCATAAATATTCTCTGCCACCAGGATTATCAGGAGCATACCCGTAAACCAGAGATCAGAAACTTTTCCGACCGCACTCTTTTTTGGAATCCTGGCGATGCGTTTTCACACGGCGATCTGCTGTCTCCTGGTCCAAAGGATGTCCGGAATCCATCAATTGTTAATGCACTGCGACGAATTGGTCTCAGTGAGAACGCTGGTTGGGGATTGAATGATGTGCACACCCATTGGATTAAATTAGGTTTTCCACCACCAATTATCTCAAATGGCAAAAGCAATAAAGATTTTCTTGTTACGCTTATTTCATCAACTTCAGATACTAAGCAACAGACAACCGAGCAAGTAACCGAGCAAGTAACCGAGCAAGTAACCGAGCTTTTACGTGTATTGACAACCGAACTGAAGGCGAAAGAGATTCTGAATAAATTAAACTTGAAGCACCGGGAACATTTTAGAGTAGGCTATCTATTACCTGCCCTGGAGGCTGGTTTAATTGAAATGATGCAACCAGATTCACCAAATAGTCCAACCCAAAGATATCGGATAACCCCAAAAGGAAGGAAAATCTTGAAAAATATTCGTAAGGATTAGTTTGTAAGGGAAGAGCACAAATCTGCGGAATAAAATAAAAAAGGCAGCACCCAATCATCGGCAACTTGTCGGTCTCCCGACCAGCTTGTCCCGCACCGCGGGAATCCGACTCAGACGGACCCGTACCCTTAAGAGCCTGTCCCGCACTGCGGGAATTCTTTAAAATTCACTGCCCTTTAAAAACAAAAAGCCGCCTCCGGTACTACCGAAGGCGGCTAAAGTTCAAGCGAGAGAGCGGTTTACTTAACCAGCATCATCTTCTTGGTTTCCGTAAAGGTTCCGTTGCTTCCGGTGGCGCGGATCTGATAGAAATAAGTTCCGCTCGTAAGTTTGGAGGCATCGAATTCATAACGGTAATATCCGGCTTCCTGTGTTCCACTGATTGCGGTGGCAACAAATTCACCCACTGCATTGTAGATATCAAGTTTCACATCTGATTTTTCAGGGAGTGAATACGTGAAGATTGTAACAGGGTTGAACGGATTCGGATAGTTCTGGTACAACGAGAATTCAGTAGGCATCTCAACATTAACGTTGAGCTCAGATGTATGCTTGAATGTACCATCAAAGTCGGTCTGCTTTAAGCGATAGGTATAGTTACCTGATTTGAGGTTCTTATCAACGAACTGATAATCCTTGCCTGAGGTAGTGGTACCATTACCGGTAACAAAGCCGATGGAAACGAATTCTTTATCGTTTCCGCCTTTTCTTTCGACTGAGAATCCAGAGTTGTTGGTTTCTGTTGCGGTTGACCACTTCAGTACAACATCATTACGAACTGAGGTTGCGGTAAGTGCGGACATTTCAACAGGGATAACAACGATCTGCATATTGACAGGCACAACAACGGTATTGTTGTTTGATGCGTTGCTGGTGATCTTAACATCCATGGAATAGTTACCCAGCGGGAAGTCTTCACCGCGAATGGTGAGTTCGAGTGCTGCGGTATTGCCATGGTAAAGGGTACCGGATGTATGGTTGGTTGACATCCAGTCAGGCTCTGCCTTGTATTCAACTGCCAGATTGTTCTTTACATAGACGGCATTGTAGGCGGTCTGGAGACCGATGGTACCGGTTGCATCTTCAATACCAACAGAGGCTGAATTGAGCGTACCTGTCATCGTGTTATAATAGAAGCGAATTTTTCCGCTGCTGAACAGGTGAACCTGGAAGGTCATTGCTGAACCTGAGTTAGCATATTTTGGCCAGTTCGTGAACTGGACAACAAAGGTACTACCAATCTGCTGATAGTGAACCGTACCACCACTTGAACCATCGAGATCGTCCCAGAAAGGAGCGATGAATTCGTTCGGGGTAGCTGCATTAGGAATAGCAGGGTTGGTGATGATATTGGCTGTTGGAGCTGCGAACAGAAGCACGCCATTGGAGGAGACATAGACCTGGTTCTTTACCTGGCCATAGAATTTGAATCCACCCTGAATGGTGAAAGGTCCTGCATATCCTTCGTCTTTTGCATTATAGGTGCCGGTCGGAGTCCAGGTATCAGCCAGGGTTCCGGTAGCGGTGATATCATTCCAAACATACTGAGGTCCGGATGCTTCATCACTATCAATCCACTTGTAACCGCCCAAATCAGGACCGCCCTGTCCTTCAATTGCCTGGCCATATTCTTCAGGAGCATTGACATCCTTTACGGTAGGATCAATAACTCTGTCTGAAACTTTCGGGACAGGAATGACGCGAACATTGAGAAGTTCAGCCGGGAAGCTGTTGTTCAGCAATTCAACATTGTAATTGAGAGTTGAAGGCTGAGCGGTGATGTTAGAGATGCGGATGGTATCCACAATGGTCTGTGCATTATAGATGGTCTTTGAGATTGATGTAGGTGTTACATTGATCTGCGGAGCCATATAGGTGCTGAGACCAGGGCTGTTGGAGATATTTGACCAGTTACCCCACATATCACGGGCACGGACTGAGAAGTAGTACATGG
>JAEXTR010000178.1 GCA_023406915.1 Bacteroidota bacterium | reverse complement strand
ATCTTAAGGTAGTTCAGGCGAAACTTGCAATTCACCCAGATTATTTTTGTGCGCTTGCAGAGGAAATCCTTACAAACTGTGTAAAATTCTCTGAGTCAGGGACAAAAATAATGGTAGAATCTGAAATAAAAGGAAACATGTATTTTCTGCAGTTCAGTGATCTGGGGAAGGGCATGACGGCTGAGGAAATTGAAACTGTTGGCTCATTTACTCAGTTTAATAGAAAAATATATGATCAGCAAGGTACAGGTAATGGAGTTTCTATAATCAGACAGATCTCAGCCATCTTCGGAGGGAGCACTCAGTTTGATACATCCAGGGTGCAGGGACTTACCGTTAGGGTGTCGATTCCATGCGCTGAATAAAAAAAACTTGAGATTCATATCCAAAAAATGTAAGTTAATTGCAATAAACTTTGAAAAAATGATTTAAGAGAGGTCAATATGGTTTCCGGAAGGGTGGAGGAAGCCGAACATACCATTGAGCAGCTGAGGGAACTCATTGAAGATTTGAGGCGGGAGAATAATGCACTTAAAAACTCCCTGTTATTTGCAGTCAACAATCCTCAAGGGGATAATCGTGAAACATACTGTGGTCTGAAGATTGATCATACGTTTTCTGATAATGAAAAGAAACTTCAGATTTTGCTTCACACACTTCCCATCGTGGTTTTTCGCTATCCGCGTGCTAAACACTGGCAATTTACCTTTATTGCCGGCAGATATTGCGAAGTTATTGCTCCAGATTGTGCGCAGTTTTTCAAAAACCCTTCCCATAAAGCTTATTTCCCTGTAGTGCAGGAGGATTATTCCTCTGTAGTCACTTCGATTGAATCACAACTTGAAAGCACCGGGCATTATGCAGTAGAATTCAGGATCAAATCCCCGACAGGAGTCAGGTGGATTTCAGAAACCGGGTCGCTTTTTGCATTCGCCGAAGAAAGAGTTGAAGTTGAGGGATTGATGTTTGATATTACAGAATCACGTGCTTCACGGGAAGCTTTGATGAAAACAAATAAAGAGAAAGACCGTTTATTCTCATTTCTGGCGCATGAATTACGTGGACCATATACTGGATTAATAGGGTTGTCTGATATCCTTGTTGAAGAGTATGACTCACTCACAGAGGCAGACCGGATGAAGTATATCAAATACATCAATGAGCAGGTCCATCAGCAGTTTAAACTGCTTGAAAACATCCTTCAATGGACGAGGTTACAGTCTGAGAAAGCAGATTTTATGCCCCAGATGATATCACTGTATGATGTAGTTGATGATGTGTTTACTTCCTTCAGGCTGAACAGTATGCAGAAGCAGGTGAAACTGCATAATGGTGTGCCGGATAATCTGGAAATTTTGGCAGACAAGAATATGCTACGATCGATCATTCATAATCTTGTAGGAAATGCAATCAAATTTACGCCAGTCTGGGGAAGGTTACTGTTAAGACTGTGGAAAACGAAGATACCATCCAAATCAGCGTAATTGATACTGGTATAGGTATGAAAACCGAAGCCCTGACCAAAGTATTGAAAATTGATGCTCAATTTACGACCAATGGCACCAGTGGAGAAAAAGGCACAGGACTTGGGCTGCTTATTTGTAAGGAGATGGTGGAAAAACATCATGGATATATAGAATTGCAGAGCGTGGAGGGTGAGGGGACTGTGGTTACGCTGAACTTTCCTAAGCCTTCCAGCTTATAAGCATAACCAAGCTTATTTAAAACCGAAAACCCTCAAAAAAGAGGGTTTCGGTGAAAACACGATACAAGTGACCACTGATCACTGTTATTTGTTGATTAAGTTATTACAAAAACCTTGCCAAACCACCTCACTGATCAAACACCACATAATCCCAATAAATTAATTTTGAAGCGAAAGAATTAATGGCTAATTTTAGCCAAGTGATAAAATCTCACCTCATTTTACATAAGGATTCAGAGAATGAAAAAAAGATCCCCATTAACGTTTGACACCAAGCACTTTTCTCAGATGGCTGAGCGTGGAATGAATCTCTCAGTTGAAGATACCTTTAAAGAAATCTACACAAGTAATCACTGGGCAAATGCTGAATCTGTATCAGGTGAGGGATCCGGGAGTGAGCAGACTGTTCTACTGAGAAGCGGTCTGGCTGAAGTATTCAGCAAATATAAGATAAAAACTATTCTCGATTTACCATGCGGAGATTTTGCCTGGATGAAGGATGTGGCATATCAGTTCGATAGGTACATTGGGGGGGATATAGTTGATTCGATCATTGAAAAAAATGGCCAACTATACACAACACCAAACAGGGAGTTCCGGGTGCTTAACCTGATTGAAGATTTGCTGCCGAAGACAGATTTAGTATTTTGCAGAGATTGCCTTGTACATTTGTCTCTGCGTGATGCACTTACAGGACTGAGGAATATGAAAAATTCAGGTGCTACATACCTGATGGCAACAACTTTTCCTGAATGTGATTACAACGAGGATATTATAACCGGAGACTGGAGGGTACTAAACCTGGAACTTGCGCCATTTAATCTTGGGGTACCTATTGAACTCCTGAACGAAGGATGCACGGAAGGTGATGGCACCTATTCTGATAAGAGTCTTGGTTTATGGATACTGAACTAATACCTGAAAAGGAACGTATGACCAAATTCAGTCGAGTCATTGTATGGTACTTTTCTGGAACAGGAAACGCCAGAAATGCTGCAAAGTGGATTCAAGAGATCAGTCTCAGCAGCGATGTGCAATGTGAGTTACATCAGATAGGGAGTCCTGGTTTTTCGCAGCCAACCAGTATTCCGGATGATGCCCTCATTGTGCTCATATCTCCAATCCACGGGTTTAATTATCCTCATATTATGCTTAAATTTATAAGGCAGTTACCTACCGGGAAAAACCGCGTCATACTTATAAATACCAGGGCTGGAATGCTCATTGGTAAATGGGTGACACCTGGTCTGACCGGAATTGCGTTCTATTTTGCCTCTCTTGTACTGGCAATCAAGGGATACAGCATATCTGGCATGCTTCCGATCGATATGCCATCGAACTGGGTTTCGCTTCATCCGGGACTGAATGACCGGACCGTCCATTTTATTCATGAGCGGATGCAGAAAAAGATAAAGACTTACTGGTTGAACCTTCTTTCGGGTAGCAGAGGGATCAGAAACTTTCCTGCATTGAAAGAAGTAGTGCAGGATTTACTCATCTCACCTATAGCCATTCTCTACTACTTTATTGGCAGATTTTTCATAGCTAAGACTTTTTATGCAACCACTCAGTGTGATCATTGTGGAATCTGCATTAAGAATTGTCCTGTTCATGCAATAAAGGAAAAGGAGGGGAGACCATACTGGACATTCAGTTGCGAAAGCTGCATGCGGTGTATGGGTAATTGTCCCCGGTCAGCCATTGAAACCGCGCATGGATTTGTACTTGTGCTTGTGATTGTTTTCAATCTTTTATTATTATATCCTCTTCATTCCGTGTATGGTGCATCTCATGTGTTCTTTGGGGAGGTGATTACTGACTGGATTTTTAAGCCGCTCTTGTTTCTTTCAATGACACTTGCCGGTTATCGTGGATTTCATGCACTCTACAGATTCCGGTGGTTCCAAAGCATTGCTGAGAAGACTTCACTGACGATGTATCGTTTTTGGGGTAAGAAATACCGGGCTTTGAGGAATCTGTGACGGTTGAAAGAGATTCCGGTGCAAAGATATACATAAAACCGATTGTTGGGGAAAATGAAATGTAGAAGCGTGAGGCTTCTACCTGTTTTCGTGGTAACCAAAATGTGATTTACAGCACTATAAATGGTGTAGAAAGAGTATTATATTAAAAATTACGCCAATTCAAGCTTTGATCGGATTGGATAGATACATCTTTGATTTATTGCGATTATTGACGGATATGTCTAAAAAGTGTCCTGCTGTTCTTCGATAATAGAAAGAAGTTGCCGTAAGAACTACATAGGATTGACAACCAGATGAGTTTCAATTCATTGGGTCTTTTGATGATCTCTGATATTTCACTTTCCTGCAAAATAGAAAGCAATTATGGAGTATTGCGGTAAAAAGATCAACATATCATTCAACAGCAAAGCTCTTCTCCTAAGTCTGTTTTTACTTTTAAATGGCTATATCAGCGGTACGCCTTTGATAGCGCTACCCAATATAACTATCCCAACCAAAACTGCTGATTCAGAAGCACATATTAAAGCGACCTATCTTTATAACCTCACCCGTTTTGTTCAATGGAATTCCCGCAGATCATTTAATCACGCAACACCCCTTACAATAGGTATAGCAGCTTCGGATCAGATAGCCGCGATTTTGAGTGAAATAACAAAGAGTAAAAAAAACGAAATCGCTATAAGAGTTCTTATCCTCGATAAATACCTGTCCGAATTGTCTGCATGTGATATGGTGTATGTTGGTGGAAGTGATAAAGGGTTAGTAAAGAGCGTGCTTAAAAAAACAGAGCATCGTGAAATCCTGACAGTGGGAGACAGCAGGTATTTCACCCGCCATGGAGGTATGATTGGGTTTTGTGAAGAGGATGGAAAGATTGTTTTGGAGGTCCATGTAGAAAATGTGAAGAAAGCGAAGCTGAATATCAGTGCAAAATTACTTGAGATTTCAAGGATAGCGAATTATGATTGACAGATTCCGACAGTATTTTCATAGTCTACCCATAAAGGGAAAGCTTTTGCTTGTGACCATGACCATTGTGTTCTCCGGATTCGTAATCATCGGTGCTGCAGTGGTTTATTATAACAGCAATGCGGCAAGAGCTGATTTACGGCATGACCTTGCATCCATTGGAAAGCTTATTGCAGACAGGAGCAGCGCTGCTGTAGTATTTCGTGACGAAAAAGCAGCTACGGAGAATCTGAATGCGTTGAGCATGATAACATCTGTATCCCAGGCGTATTTGCTTAATGCAAAAGGAGAAGTACTTGCTTATTACCCATCAAATATAAAGCACCATATATCCTGGGAATTTGATGTTCCGGATGGTTTTTCTTTTGATGCGGATAATATGATTTATTCCTCACCAATAATTCTTAAAAGTGAAATAGTTGGACGTGTCATTATCACCGCAGATTTGACGGAGTACTACACCCGAAGAAATCACCTCATCTTCATAGTAGCCGGGATACTCGTTATTGCTTTCCTGATAACTTACCTCCTAAGTCTCAGGCTTATTAAATATGTTACCAGACCAGTCCTGAGTTTGACGAGTGCAGCAAGACAGGTCACTTTGAAGAATGATCTTACTGTTCGGGCTGAAAAGCTGAGTGATGATGAAACAGGAATACTTGTAGATACCTTCAATGAAATGCTGAGAGTTATCGAATCACAGAACAGCGAAAAGAAGAATCTGATTGAAGTACTGAAAAACAGCAGGAGCATGCTGAATATGATTCTGGACACTATTCCGCAGTCCATATTCTGGAAGGATACCAATAGTGTATATCTGGGTTGTAACAAGGTGTTTGCAGCTGCTGCCGGGTTGACTTCAACGAAGGAGATTATTGGTAAGAAAGCATCTGAACTTGGCTGGACAAAGGGTATCGCGGAAGAATTGCGCAGGGTTGATATAAGTGTTATAGAGTCAAAAGAAACAAAAAAAAATATTGTATTACCACTAACACCAGCCAAAGGCAAGGTGATATGGGTTGATATTACCAAGGTACCTATCCTTGACACTGATGGAACTGTGAGCATGATTCTGGGTATTATGACCGATATCACAGACAGGAGGCAGTCAGAAGAAAAGATTCGTCAAAGTGAGGCACGTTACAAGCTACTATTGAATTCGATAACAGACTACATCTACTCTGTAGAAATTCAGAACGGTGTGCCCGTAAACACCAGGCATCATCCCGGATGCCAAACCGTAACAGGTTATACCGCTGATGAATTTGTTGCTGATAAGCGTCTATGGATAAAAATGGTTTATCCTGATGACCAGCCTATCGTTGAACATTATGCTGATCCCTTAATGATGGGAGCAGAGATTCCACCAATTGAACACCGGATCATCAACAAAAATGGTACAGTAAGGTGGATTAGAAATACTTATGTACTGAAGCTGAATCCAGCTGGAGAAGTAACCGGCTATGATGGGCTGATAAGTGACATCACAGAGCGGAAACGAGCGGAAGAAGAACTTCGTCTCTACCGGGATCATCTCGAAATACTTGTACGGGAACGCACAGCAGAACTGGAGCTTGAAAAAGAAAAGGCAGAATCTGCTGACAGGTTGAAATCTGCCTTCCTTGCTACAATGTCTCATGAATTGAGGACGCCACTTAACTCCATCATTGGCTTTACCGGTATTTTATTACAGGAAAAGCCAGGACCATTAAATGCTGAACAGAAGAAACAACTTGGAATGGCGCAGAATAGTGCCCGACACCTGTTATCATTGATCAATGACGTCCTTGATATCTCGAAAATAGAGGCAGGTCAGCTAAAGGTAAATATTGAGGAGTTTTCGCTACCAGAAGTTATTGAGAAGGTATCAGAATTAACAGCACCGCTGGCACAGAAGAAGGCACTTACGCTGACCACTACTATCGGGGAGGGAGTGGGTCTTATGAAAAGTGACCGTCTGCGAGTACAGCAAATCCTGATAAACATTGTGAATAACGCAATCAAGTTTACTGAGACAGGTAGTATCAGAATCCGTGCTACACGTACTGAGAGCACAATCACCATAGCAGTTACTGACACAGGGATTGGCATTGAACCAGAAAAGGTTGATGTCCTGTTCAAGCCATTCATGCAGATTGATACCGGACTCACCAGGAAACATGAGGGAACCGGACTCGGGCTATCTATTTGTAAAAAGCTGTTGCAATTGCTGGACGGTTCAATTACCGTTGCATCGGAATTCGGTAAGGGCAGCACGTTTACCATTTACCTACCCATGGAAAGGGCTGAAGGATGAAGAAAAAAATCCTGATCATTGAAGACAACGAACAGAATATGTATATGCTCACATACTTACTTGAGAGTAATAACTATCAAGTGATGCAAGCGTTTACGGGAGCTGATGGGATTCGTGTTGCGAAAGAGAGCTTACCAGATGCAATACTTTTGGATATCCAACTACCAGAAATGGATGGATATGCGGTAGCCCGAAATTTGAGGAGTATCCGGGAACTTGATACCGTCCCAATTATCGCAGTAACATCATACGCTATGGTTGGTGACCGGGAAAAGGTAATGGAATCAGGTGCTGATGGATATATTGAGAAGCCGATTGATCCTGACACCTTTATACAGCAGATGGAAACAATACTTGTTGAAAAAAGGAATAACCAGCATGATTAAGATAGTTATTGTTGATGATAATGAAGATAATCTTTATATGCTTGAATCACTGTTGTCTGGTGAGAAATACAGAGTGCTCAGTGCAAGGAATGGAAAGGAAGCGTTACAGCTTGTTCAGACTGAGATGCCAGACCTTATCATTTCTGATATACTCATGCCGGTAATGGATGGTTACACGCTTTGCCGGGAGTGTAAAAAGGATAATACTCTGTGTCATATTCCGTTTATCTTTTACACAGCGACCTATACAAACGCCAAAGATGAAGAACTTGCCTATCATCTGGGTGCTGACCGGTTTTTGATAAAACCACAAGAACCAGAAACCATTGAGATGATTATTCGGGAAGTGCTCCGCGAAACATCAACCAGGAAATCAAAGAAAAGAGGGGTACAAAAGGTTGATGATTCCCATGTAATGAAGGAATATAATGCTGCACTGGTAAGAAAGCTTGAAGACAAGATGCTGCAGGCAGAGAAAGCCCAGGCCGAATTGCAGCAAAATAATGAACAGTTAAAAACAGAGATCATCGAAAGAGTGAAGGCAGAGACTCTTCTTAAGGAAAGTGAAGAAAGGTTCAGGTGTCTTTATGATGAGGCAGTTGTTGGTTTATACCGTACAACTCTAGAAGGTGATATCATACTTGCGAATAAAGCCCTTATTAAGATGCTGGGATTCAGAAGCCTTGAAGAATTGAGAAAAAGAAACCTATCAGAAGCCGGATACGCAGATTCTTATGACCGGGAATACTTCCTTGAAATCTTGCTCCGGGATGGAGAGGTGGTAAACCTTGAGAGTAGATGGATTAAATCAGATGGAGCTGAAATTCATATCAGGGAAAACGCGAAAGTTATACCCGAAGAGGATGGTACAGTCAGATTCATAGATGGTGTAGTTGAGGATATCACCCGTCAAAAACAGGCAGAACGTGCGCTTCAGGAAAGTAAGGTGACATTTGAAACATTAGCCAACGTTTCACCAATTGGAATCTTTAAGACTCGTCCGGATGGTTATACGACCTATGTGAATGTAAAATGGACCGAGCTTTCGGGTTTACCTTTTGCAGCAGCATTGGGTGATAATTGGCTGGCTGCTGTTCATCCGGACGATGTACAGAAAGTTGTCTCGAACTGGCATAAAGATGTCGGCCGCAAAGATACTTCATCTGCCGAATACCGGTTTCTTCATCCTGATGGAAGGGAAGTATGGGTTATTGGGTATGCGGTACCCGAAGTTGTTCAAGGTGTACTGGTTGGTTATATAGGAACAATTACCGATGTTACAGAATTGAAACAACAGGAGTTCAGACTACGATCATTGACCAGAGCAGTGGAACAGAGCCCTGTTTCCATTATCATGACTGATATAAAGGGGTGCATCCAATACGTAAATCCCCAGTTTGAACTTAGTACCGGATATACATCCGATGAAGTTCTGGGAGAGAATGTCAGGTTCCTGAAATCTGGACTGACAGATCCGATTGTATACCAGGAATTGTGGGATACAATCATGAAAAGTGAAACATGGCGAGGTGAGTTTTACAATAAGAAGAAAAACGGGCAACTATTCTGGGAGTCTGCTGTTATTTCGCCTATCCTGGACGGGAAAGGAAACATCATTCAATTCCTTGCTGTGCATGAGGATATTACACAAAGAAAAAATTATGAGAAAGAGCTGATTATTGCCAAGGAGAAGGCTGAAGAGATGAACCGCCTCAAATCCAGTCTTCTTGCAAACATGAGTCATGAATTACGGACTCCATTAATTTCTGTACTGGGTTACTCAGAATTAATGAAAGATGGAACATATCCGGATGATATAAAAAAAATGGGGCGTCATATTCACTCTGGCGGAGAAAGGTTACTCACTACGCTGAACAACCTGCTCCAATTCTCGAAGATTGAGAGTAAAAACATTGTACCCAAATATGATCCTATTGATGTGACTGCATTATTGGATGATGTTGCTGATGAATTGGAAATGGAGATTATGAGCCGGCACCTGGTAATGCGAAAGCACTATGCGGGTAAAGTGTATAAGGGTGTGTTCGATGCAGTTCTGCTCCGTGAAATTTTTCATAATCTTATGCAGAATGCGGTCAAGTTTACGCCTAAAGGAAGCATTGATGTGTGTGTTACCCAAAACGGCGATAAGTTGAGTATCGTATTTAAGGATTCGGGTATAGGGATTTCAAAAGAACAACAGAAGTATATTTTTGATGAGTTCAGGCAGGCGAGTGAGGGGTATGGAAGGATATATGAGGGGTCAGGGCTTGGTTTAACAATCGCAATGAAGTTTGCGCATATTCTTGGCGGTGATATTTACGTTGAGAGTGAATTAGGGACAGGGTCAGTATTCACAGTAACACTTCCATTTAGGGAAGCAACTACTGAAACCCCGGAGACCATAACTCCGGTTGTAGCATCTACCAAAATACCTGACGTTCTCTATGTTGAGAATGATGAGGTTTCAGTTAGTATCGTTACAGAATTCCTGACAGGAATCTGCAATGTTGACTTTGCGCTAAACGGAAATGATGCACTGGCAAAGATTAAATCCCGTAAGTATGATTTATTTCTGATGGATATAAACCTTGGAAAAGGAATAGACGGATTAGAAGTAACATCAGCAATCAGGATGCTGCCACATTGTAAGTTCACACCTATAATCGCAGTAACGGCGCTCGCAATGCAGGGAGTCAAAGAAGCGTGTGTGAGTGCTGGATGCAGTTCGTATA
>JAEXTR010000088.1 GCA_023406915.1 Bacteroidota bacterium | reverse complement strand
GCACAACGCTTTTTTGGTCAGGCTGAAGTTGTGCAGTAGTAACTGTTGCACCGGTTATGATATAATTTTGGAGTGATGCAGCAGATGACTGATCAAGCTCTTCACTGAAATATGCTATAACTGAATTTGCGTGTACTTTTGCGGTGATAAGAGTTGGTGGGGTAACGTCAGTATACCCAAGATTAGTAGCATTGGTAAGGCAGAGTATAAGTTTACCATTTTGCAGGACAGCATTTTCACGGACGAAGTCTGCACCGTTTCCGTTCCAGGTATGAGTTCCCTTATCCCAGCGGGAGGTATTCCAATAATCAAACTCATCTGTCCAGCTATGGGTGAAGTTATTTCCGCTACCATAATTCCCGGTGCCGGGAGTGTAGGTATAGTATTTTACAAAGTCATAGAAAGCGAAGGCAGGAAGCGAATAGTTATTCCACGCACCAGCCCAGTTAGGATACTGGGGATTCCATACATTCATCATGATTTTTTGTGCGCGGTTCAGCGTGGTGATGTGGGCGCCGGTCTGACGGTAAACCTCCACGCCATCAATAAACCATGCAACATAAGCCGGAGTCCACTCAAAAGCATAGGTATGATAGTCAAGGTGTGGAGAAAAGGGCACCGGAAAGCTGCTGACATGATTGACCTGACCGGGTGTAATGGTATTGAACTGGATGCAGTCATCATACCTGCCCATGATTTCGATATCAATCTCGTTCCAGTCAGCTACACCAGTCCCCCCATCGTAGTATGTAAAAAAGGAGGAGAGCATACCCTCCCTGTTAGCTGATTTGATCGAGACTTCGAATCTGCCATACAGGAAAGATTGTTTCGTTCTAAATTCAGCACCTTTGACGTCTTTTGCATGAAGATTATATCCTTGCAGAAGAAAGAGAAAACTAAAGATCAACAGGGCTTTTTTCATTTATGCTCTCCGGCTACAATAGTGAATACTGATTAGAAAGATACAGAAACTGAGAGTTTCTGTATCTCAGAGAATCGTCCAAAACTCTGGTATGCGTAGTCAACAGAGATCGAGAGATTATTCATCAGGCGTTGTTTAATACCGAAGCCTGCGGTGAACGATTCTTCAGATTCATCCAGGAAGAGCGACTTGTAACCACCACGGATAAAGATAAATCCATCGTACGCATATTCAGCACCAACATTGAGGCTTTCGTAATCGTCACTCGGATGCATGGCGTCAACAGCAAGCATCAGGGCATGAGTTTCCGTACGCACAGGCATATATTGCACACCCACCCGGAAGTTCAGTGGCAGCGACCAATTACCGGTCTCAATATAAGCGGGGATCTTGCCATTGTTTCCGCTTCCTACCGGATCAAAATCATGCAGGACGAGATTTGAGTTTCCGAGCAACTGCATTTTTGTACCGAAGTTAGAGATGGACATCGCGAGCACAGCATTATCGAACGGGGTAACATACTGTACACCCAGATCAACTGCGAACGCGGTAGCACTCATTTTCCAGATACTCTGATGAATAAATTTGGGATTGATGCCGATGGAGAAATTATCCGTCAACTGCATAGCATAAGCAAGACTGATAGCCATATCCTTTGCGGTAAATGTTTCTCCGGTGCCACCAGGTTGTTCAATGGTGGTTACCTTCATATCTCCAACGTTGGAAGAAGTGAAACTGAGACCCAATGCACCATAATCACCAAGGTGATAGCTTGCTGCAAAGTAGTTGTACTTTATATCGGCAATCCATAAGGTGTGATCAAACATGACCTGAACACCCTGCGCCTTGGTGAGACCTGCAGGATTCCAATAGATCGCACTGGGATCACCCGAGACGCCAACGAAGGCACTACCCATACCGATGGAACGGGCGCCCTGACCGATGGCAAGAAAAGGTGCGGCTGTGGTGCCGCGTTTGGAGACGTCTGACTTAAATGATTGCGCAGAGGCAGTTGCAGACAAAAGAACCAACAACACTAAAACAATTTTTCTAATTCTCATTGTCATTTCTCTGATTACTTAATTAACGCAAATTTGCCAATGTGCTGACCGACGTTGGGTGCATCGACATGATAGATATACAAACCGAATGCAGCATCCATACCGTCATCGGTAACAAGGTTCCAGGAGAGGCTTCCATCTGTGAAACCGGAATCCTTTCTGAGAGTTTTGATGAGCTGTCCGGTAACAGTATAAATCCGGATTGTGCAGGCAGCAGGAAGATTAATAAAGTCGATCTTGCGTTCTCCACGACCGGTCGAATTCAAATTTCTTCTTTCCCAGGAAGCTGCGCCAATGTAGGGATTCGGAACCACATCGATTTGTGCCATTTCCTCATTTGCCAGACTGTTACTTATCTGAACCGCTTTCGTCATAAAGGTAAATTTGTCACCAGATTTGAACGGTTTTCTTGTTGTAACCTGGAATTTATCTCCGCTTGCAGGATATACTGGTGCTTCATTAGGATTGAGGGGAGCGTCATAGGCGATGTTCCATGCAAGTCTAACATTAGACTGGCTGACTGCACCCTGGAACTCCAGTATCTGAATCATATCACCAACAGAGAGTGTTTTTGATCCGTCATTATCCTTGACTGCAACTTTTGAAAATTTCCCCTCGGTTTTGTTCCAAACCTTAAAATTGATTGGGAATCTTTGGAACAAAGGCGGAGACTGAATAAAGGTCGTATCCATTGGAACATCCGAGAATGTAATCTCGTAATCTGCTGGCCAGGCGATACCCCTGATGGGGGTAGGATCGGGTGAAACAGGCATCACCAGATTACTTTTCCCAACCAACCAGCCGGTGAGTGAATCGATCAGTGTAACAGTTGTATCATTCAGCACTGTAAGGGCTATCCCATCAAACGGCTGACTGACCCGTTCAGAACCAAAGTATGATGAGTCAACGGTGACGAGTGTATCAGTCGTACCATCTAATGTTTTCACCACCTGGTAGGAGAGTGTCTTAAACAATGGGTAATCATTTGATGAAAGGAACTCAATGTTATACACGGCTCCGTTTACCACTTCGCGTGAATCGAGAACATTGACCTGTAATGCACCGGTACCAATACCTGAGGCTACCTGTTTCACATTCCCGCTAATTTCCGGTGGAATGTAACCAGCAACAGGAGCATTAGGGGTTACGACTGCACAGTTGATGTCTATGAATTGCAAATTTCCCGCAAAGTCTTCCGTGATGATTTTAGTGCACTCAGAAGGCTGCAGACCAATTGTTCCAAAGCTCGGGTCCCCCATATCATAGGAAACACAAGCATAATAATAGCGGACACCATTTTTTACATCGGTATCGATATAGGAGTACCGGAGACCATTGTCATCCCCTCTCCAGAAGTGGGCACCATTGATTCCAACCGGATCAGGACCCTTAATACCATCCTTCAGATCAAATTGTGCAATGGGTTTCCAGTATTTTGGTGAACCCTTAGAATCTGTAATAACTTTTATATCATTGAATTCTGGTTCAGTGCTGCGATAGATCAGATACCCTTCAAAGTCCTTTTTGTACCCCTGGGTAGGATCGTTGTTCTGATACCCAAGGAAAGGATCACGGGATTCTTCAGCGATGTTATCCCAATACAAATACACTTTCTGATCACCGGCAACCGCAGTAAGCTTAGGCTTAATAGGAGGTTTCGAGAAGTTGTAGTTTGCGTTATAAATCTGCTGAACTGTTTCCTTATTAAAGATAAGATCACCGAGGTCTTCACCGAAGAGAAGCGCCATTGAGA
>JAEXTR010000172.1 GCA_023406915.1 Bacteroidota bacterium | reverse complement strand
ATGGAAACAGAGATGGCAATCGTGATTCCCGTACCGACCCCCGGGGTAATGTTGACCGTGAAAGAAGCGACCGGAACCGTAACGATAGAGGTACTGATGCGGGAGTGGATAGAAGAACCGATACCCGCACCGAACCCAGAGTTGAGCGGAGAACCGAAACCCGTACTGATCCGAGGGTTGAGCGTAGAACCGAAACCCGTACTGAACCGAGGGTAGAGCGCAGGACTGAAACCCGCACTGAACCCAGAGTGGAAAGAAGAACCGAAAGCAGAGTTGAACGGAGAGAGCCTTCCCGTGATAATTCTCAGCGCTCTGGCTCTGACAGGGGCAGATCTGATTCAGGCAGCAGAGACAGAAACTCAGGCAGAACCCGCTAATTGCGTGGAAGCAATGACCCCCTAATGAACCCGGCGAAAGCCGGGTTTTTTTATGTTTTTGAACGTTCTGGTGCTTTGTTAGCTCTGAGTATTAGTAATTTTATTATTTTGCATTAGAGGCTCCTTTCAAGCTTTGTTTTTCCAAATGAAAGCTAATCATTTTTGCAAGCCTTTACTATTTCATTTGTCAACTAATCTTTAATTTATACCAGGAAAATAAACATCAAATATAGTTGTTTAAATCTCTCAGCAATGATATAATAGTTAACGGTATTTGTTACAAATTCGAGGAATAAGATGAGTATAGACTTAATAAAGGTTGGAAAAGCTGAAGCTCACTATAGTGCAAATTATCGTCGCATTGTCAGATATACAATTGAAATGTTTCATAAGGGGTTGAATGATCACAAAATACTGTCTGCGCCTGAGTTAGATATCCTTCAGAATAAAGTTAATCTTCAAGCTGTTAAATGGAATGAGAAATGGTCCAAAATTGAAGCAAAACGAATGCAGTTAACTGAGAAAGAGGCAAATATTGAAGAAGCGATTAAGAGGACAAGTGAAGCTCAGGATTCATTACGTGAAATTGAAAATTTGCTGCTTTCTACGCTTAACATAAATGATGCTATAGACTGGAATAATCTTAAATCCAGAGAGGAATTTTCTGAACCAAATCCTCAAATGCAGCTTCAAAGCAAAATCAATCATATTAAAAAACCACCCGAAAGAGTCATTCAACCCATACCAGAAAAACCAAATGAGGCAGCATTAGAATTTATCCCACAGTTTTCTTTAATCGATAAAATCATCAAAACAAGACGAATAAAAAAGGAAAATATCGCTAAGGGAAAGCTGATTTCAGCAATCAAGAGTTGGGAGCATGAATGCAGTCAAATTAATCAACAAAACCAGATAATCGAGATGAAGTACAGATCAGATGTTGAGTCTTATAATCGGGAGATTGAGAAACTTAAACAAGAAAACTCGATAGAAGTGGAGAACTGGGAAAGAAAAAAGCAACTATTTTACAAAAACCAAACAGATTATAACAGTAAAATCGATGATTTGAAGAATAAGTATTACGAGTTAAACCCGGATTCTATAGTGGAATACTGTGAACTTGTTCTGAATAATTCACTCTATCCCGATTCCTTCCCAAAGTCCTTTAGGTTAGAATATGACTCAGTGAGCAAAATTCTTGTAGTGGAATACGAGTTACCCTCTATCGAATCACTTCCAAGGGTCAAAGAGGTTAAGTTTGTTGCAACAAAAAATGTACTGAATGAGGTTTATATCTCAGAAGCGCAACAAAATAAATTGTTCGAAGAAACAATTTATAAAATTGCACTGCGGACTTTGCACGAACTATTTGAGGCTGATTGTGTAGGTGCATTGGATGCAATCTCATTTAACGGATGGGTTAGTTCAACTAATAGAGCTACAGGTAAGATGGAGAATAATTGTATCCTTAGCATCCTGACAAAGAGAATCGAGTTCCTTGAACTTGATCTTTCAAGGATTGAGCCAAAAATGTGCTTTAAAAGATTAAAGGGTGTTTCTGCCAGCAAATTAAGTTCATTGACCCCGATTCAACCGATTCTACAGATAAGCAAATCAGATAAAAGATTTGTTGAAGGACAAGAAGTAGTTAATGAAATTGATCAGGAGACAAATTTAGCAGCAATGGATTGGGAGGATTTTGAACACTTAGTTCGTGAGTTGTTTGAAAAAGAGTTTCAAGTAAATGGCGGAGAAGTAAAAGTAACTCGTGCAAGTAGAGACGGGGGTGTTGATGCAATTGCTTTTGATCCTGACCCGATCAGAGGTGGGAAAATTGTTATCCAAGCAAAGCGTTACACAAACGCTGTTTCTGTATCTGCTGTAAGAGATCTATACGGTACAGTAGTCAATGAAGGTGCCACCAAGGGTATACTTGTCTCAACAGCTGATTATGGTCCAGATGCATATGAATTCGCAAAGGGTAAGCCGTTGACTCTGTTGAATGGATCAAATCTGCTTTATCTACTTGAAAAACATGGTTATCATGCAAAGATTGATTTGAAGGAAGCGAAGATAACTCAAGGCCATTAATGACACATTCTTGAAATGAGTCTTTTGCGAAAGTGAAAACCCATGGTATCGGTCAAAATCCAGTCTATAGGGTAATTAGTGAAGAATTTCCAAAACATAAACATCTCGTAAGCACCTTCTTTTGATTATTTAAATATGGTATTTGATAAGCGATCATAAATATGAACAACGAAAAATTATTTAAAACCCCTTTTGAAAGTGTGTACCCTTATTATGTGCAGAAAGCTGAGAAAAAAGGTCGTATCAAAGCCGAGGTGGATGAAATCATCTGCTGGCTAACCGGATACGACGCTCAATCTTTGCAGCAACAACTCGATACGAAAGTTGATTTTGAGACATTCTTTGATCAGGCACCGCAGCTGAATCCCAATGTGAATAAGATTACCGGGGTTATTTGTGGCTACCGTGTTGAGGATATCGAAGATAAACTGATGCAGAAAATCCGTTACCTCGATAAACTGGTCGATGAACTCGCAAAAGGGAAGTCTATGGAAAAAATTCTCAGGAAGTAGAGCCGGATAGTTCTGAAGGAGGATCGTACCATTCCCAGAATAGTACTAATTCTGTTTCAAACCTCCGCCGAAGGAGGAATCAATATTTGCCATTAAATTTTCAGGTGAACCCACTTTTTCTCATTCACCAAAATCCCTCTCAGCCATTCTTTCAGACTTTAATAACCCGCCGAGATTTAGCATATTTGATGTCGTCATTTTCCCGATTTTATGGAGCATCCAATGATTGATAAGAAATTAGAAGAACTCGGTATTACCCTGCCTCAGGTTCCAAAACCTCTAGCAGCATACATCCCCGGAGTCCAATCCGGCAATATGATTTTTACTTCCGGTCAGCTTCCAATGGAAAACGGTGCAGTAAAGTACACCGGTAAGGTTGGTGGTGCAGTAGAGCTTCCTGCCGCACAGGCTGCTGCTGAACTCGCAGCGCTCAACGCTATTGGTGTTGCTGCCTCAATCGCAGGATCAGTGAACAATATTAAACGAATTCTGAAACTGACCGTCTTTGTGAATTGTGTGCCTGAGTTCACCCAACATCCTGAAGTGGCTAATGGTGCTTCAGAACTTATGCTGAAGATTTTTGGTGAAGCTGGTAAACACGCCCGTGCAGCGGTTGGGGTAGGGTCACTCCCGCGTGACGCATCAGTTGAAGTTGAACTGATCGCCGAAATCTGAAACGGCACGTGTGAATGCACACCCAGCAAAAGGCAAGAATCGTTTATATAGACCTGATCAGGGCAATAGCCGTCCTTCTTATGGTAGAAGGTCATACGGTTGATGCCCTGATTGGCAGTTCTTTCAGGAACTATGAGGATATCGGTTACCGTACCTGGCTCTTTATCCGGGGGTTTACGGCACCGGTGTTCTTGTTTACCTCAGGAACAGTATTTGCCTATCTTTTCAGGAAAGACCATCATCCTTTTAGCCAGAATCCCCGTGTAAAAAAAGGCCTGAAGCGTATTGGTTTTCTCTTTTTGATTGGTTACCTGATGCACTTCCCGGTACTCTTCCCCTGGAACCTTCTGAACAACAGTTATGAATCAATCCGCTCGATGTTCTTTGTAGATGTATTGCAGCTGATAGCAGTTGGCTTGCTGCTAACTATGGTGCTGTTTTATCTTGCAGAGCGTTTCAGGCTGAATGATTATATGCTCTTTATCGGAGCGGCATTTTTATCGTATGTGATGTTCGTTACCATCAATCACATTGAGTGGATGGGTGTCATCCCTGAATTCCTTGCATTTTATCTATACAAAAGCCCCCAGACGCTGAACAATTTTCCCCTCTTTCCATGGCTGGCATATCTGTTTGGCGGTGCAGCCCTCGGTGTACTGTATGCCAAAAAACCCGATGTATTCAGAACGACACGGTTTGCAGTAATTTTTACAATTACAGGCACACTCTTTATGGTTTTTGCACACGCCATGACCTACAGCCCAGAGTTTTATGCCTTCAGGGATTATGGTGCCGTACATAATCTGCATCTCCTCCTGCTCCGTTTTGGCGTTATCATGCTTATCAACGGTGCCCTCAGCTTTTTCCTGAAGCAGTACACCTCTGCTCCGCGCTGGCTTATCCTGATCGGCAGAAACTCACTGCTGGTGTATGTGGCACATCTGTTCGTAGTGTATGGCAGCGCGTGGAATACAAAATTGAATCTTTCGTATGCCTACAAAAACTCCCTTACCCCAGTGGAAGCTGCCGGTACATCGGTGATGGTCATTCTTTCTATGATTGTTCTTGTGTACAGCGTACAATATGGTAAAAAGCTGGTGAAGGCATACCTCTCATCAAGGAAAACCCAATGACCAGAAAATCAGATGTCACCCCCGCAAGTCCGAAACCTGATGAAAGGGAGTTCGAAAGGAATCTCAGACCTGCCGGGTTCTATGAGTTTCATGGTCAGAAAAAAATTACTGATAACCTGCAGGTTTTTATCGGTGCTGCAAACAAGCGTGGTGAGTCACTTGATCATACCCTGCTGACAGGTCCCCCCGGATTGGGCAAAACCACCCTGGCACATATCATTTCAAATGAGCTGGGTGTACCACTGAAAGTGACATCGGGGCCAGTGATTGAAAAACCCGGTGACCTTGCCGGTATGCTCACTACACTTGAAGAGCGGTCTGTGTTATTTATTGACGAAATTCACCGTCTGAGTCCAGTGGTTGAAGAGTTTCTCTACTCTGCCATGGAAGATTACAAAATAGATATCATGATTGATTCTGGTCCAAGTGCCCGTACAGTGCAGATCAGTCTACCCCGGTTCACACTGGTAGGTGCCACCACCCGTGCAGGGATGCTTACTTCACCACTGCGGGACCGCTTCGGTATCAACGTTCGTCTCGATTATTATGATCCTGAAACAGTGGATGTTATCATTCGCAGATCAGCCGCAATTTTGAAGGTTGCTATTGATTCTGATGCATCGCTAGAACTTGCGCGCAGGTCAAGGGGAACACCGCGTATCGCAAACCGGCTTCTCAGGAGAACAAGGGACTTCGCTGATATGGCTGACTCAGATGTCATAACCAGGGCAATTGCACAGCGTGCGCTGGATGCACTTGAAGTGGATGAGTTTGGCTTTGATGAGATGGATAAGGAAATTCTTCTTACCATTATAGAAAAGTATAAAGGCGGCCCAGTCGGGCTCAATGCTATTGCCGTGGCAGTGAATGAAGAACCCGGCACGATTGAAGAGGTGTATGAGCCATTCCTGATTCAGCAGGGATTCCTGCACCGCACACCCCGGGGAAGGGAAGCAACTGATAAAGCGTATCTCCACTTCAGGAAACAACGGTCTCCCTCTGCCGGAACGCTGTTCGAATAATTTTTATTACTATTGAAACAGAATATATATGAGCATAAAACAAGTTACTGTCCGTAACATCGTGTTTGGAAATCCGGACGGATTCGTGCTAATCGCGGGTCCTTGTGTCATTGAAAACCGTGAGATGATTCTCCGTACTGCAGAGCATATCGCATCTGTTGCAGGCAAACTGGGAATTCCTTTCGTGTTTAAATCCAGTTACCGCAAGGCAAACCGCACGGGTCTCGGTTCCTTCAAGGGTATCGGTGATCATGAGGCACTTGCAATCCTGCAGGAGGTTTCTAAAGGTATGGGGTTACCAGTGCTGACAGATATTCATACTGCAGAAGAAGCACACACAGCAGCACAGGTTGTAGATATCCTCCAGATTCCCGCATTTCTGTGCAGGCAGACTGAACTGCTTACGGCAGCTGGTGAAACCGGTAAGGTGGTGAATATCAAAAAGGGACAATTCCTTGCACCCGAGGATATTGCCCACGCTGCGGCAAAGGTTGCCTCAACTGGTAATGAAAAGATTTTGCTTACTGAGCGGGGTACCTCATTCGGATATCACAACCTTGTGGTTGATATGCGATCACTGGTGATCATGCGCGATGCCGGATATCCGGTCGTCATGGATGCAACGCATTCGGTTCAGCTCCCCAGTAAAGGAGAGCAGTCCGGTGGTCAGCCGCGGTTTATTGAGCCGCTTGCAATGGCAGCAGCAGCAGTGGGAATTGATGCACTGTTTATGGAGGTTCATCCCAATCCTGAAAAAGCGCTCAGCGATGCTGCAAGTCAGTACCCCCTAGCTGAGCTGGAAGGAGTGCTGAAACGTATCAGTGCAATCGATTCGGCTAAACGCTCATCTAACCGTGGATAAAGGAAGAAGAAGTGACAGATAATGATATCATCCGGCACGGACTTAATGTAATCCGTATTGAAACTGAAGCAGTAAAAAACCTGACAGAAAAAATTGACGGCAATTTTGTTCGCGCTGTGCAAACCATTTATCAGTGTAAGGGGAGGGTAGTGCTGACGGGCGTAGGAAAGTCAGGGTTGATTGCCCGTAAGATTGTTGCTACAATGAACTCTACCGGTACGCCTGCGTTTTATCTGCACCCTACTGATGCATTGCATGGTGATCTGGGGATGGTAAGGGCTGAGGATGCGGTGATCATTCTCTCTAAAAGTGGCTCTTCTGATGAGCTGCTCCCCCTCATTCAGGTATTGAAGCGTATGCACGTGCCGCTGATCGGTATTTTAGGCAGCTTAAAGAATAAGCTTGCTGAGGAACTGGATATTATCCTCAATGTAGAAGTTGCTGAAGAAGCATGTCCGTATGATCTTGCGCCCACTGCTTCAACCACTGCTGCACTTGTAATGGGTGATGCATTGTCGGTTGCACTGCTGCATCTGCGCGGGTTTACGCCGGATGACTTTGCATTACTCCATCCTGCAGGCAGTTTGGGAAAACGTCTTTCCCTCCATCTTGATGAAATTATGAAGAAGGGAAACTCCATTCCGATTGTTAAAAAGTCTGCCACACTAAAGGATGCAATTTTTGAAATTTCTTCCAAACGACTCGGTGTAACCTGCTGTGTTGATGATGATGGAAAACTGGCTGGTATTCTTACCGATGGTGATCTTCGCCGCCTGCTTGAAAAAACAATCAATGTGGCAGAACTTACCACTGGTGATGTGATGGTGCCGAATCCCAAAGTGATGTATCCCTGGCAACTGGCATCGCTCGCACTTCAGAAGATGGAGACTCATAAAATTACTTCTATCATCGTAGTTGATGATACCAATCATCCGGTCGGGGTAGTGCATCTCCACGATCTGATTAACCTTGGTCTTAGTGCCCGCTGATGATGGTCACCTTAAAAAGATATTATCTGCTCTTTCTGCTCCTCCTGTTCCTTACCGGGTGTGAGGATCAGGCAGTGAAACCCCCTGTAGGAAAGGACTTCAAAACTGAACAAATCCCCGATCAGGAAAGTATTCAAAGCAAAATAATGTTCAGTGACAGTGGTATGGTGAAGGCAATACTTACCACTGGCAGAGTCAGAATGTACCGGGGCAGGGAGGAGACGCTCCTTGATTCTGGTCTTGTAGTTGACTTCTACGATCAGTCCGGTAT
>JAEXTR010000017.1 GCA_023406915.1 Bacteroidota bacterium | reverse complement strand
TTGTCTGGTTCTCTCTTCTACAAGTTCCTCCAGATGTTTTGAATAGAGTTCAAGCCGATTTCGTGTCCGGTATAGTTCAACAGCTTGAATTATTTTCTGAGATAGATCGAGATATACGTTATCGGGGGGAGAAGTGGAGGAGAGTTTATGATCTCTCGTTAGATTTCCAGATTGATGGCTCTTCTTTACCTCATCAGGAACGGTAAAAAAAATGAAGGGAATCTTAATCCCTTTATCCTGAATCTCATGATGCAAATCAATACCGTTCATATCAGGCATATCATAATCAGACACGACTGCATCAAATGACTGGTCATTGAGCAATACCAGGGCTTCGTGACCTGATATTGCAATCTGTCCTGAAATCCTTTTTGTAAATTCAAGGCTTGCCCGGGACAACTGAGCCAATGACAGATCAGGATCGATAAGCAGTATCTTTAACACCTCGCCAGGTCTTACTGCCAGTTGCTCCTCTAAAACCAAAGGAAGATGAGATGAAGATAGGGAGTTATTGTTATCAGGGCTGGTGGTCATATTCCCATTACCATGCAGTCATTCGCAAAATATTCATATTTATATTATTTTCAGATCTTAAGAAAAGCAGTTTTTTTTCACCCGAACAATATCGTGAGAGCATTCTTTATCTGTTTTTTCTTTATTTCCATCATGTCTGTAACAGATGCAACCGTGACAGATACCCAGGAGCTCTGCCTCCCTACACCTGGAACGTTCTGGTTCGGCATTCATCCCCCTGATCCATACCATCGCTCTGAAATGGATATAACTCCTTCCAGTATTCAATCAATTACCAGAACAATTGGGAAAACACCTGCTATTATTACCTTTTCACATGAATGGGGAATTAACCAAAGTTTTCCATCGCTCCAATTCTCCTATATCCATAGTACAGGTGCAACGCCCTGGGTTCGATTAATGCTCCGAACCGAAATAATTCAGAATATCCCTGAACCGGTTTTCACTTTGAATCGGATTATCAATGGAGCATATGATGAGGCTCTCCGATCATGGGCACAGAAAGTCAGGGAACTTCAATATCCAGTGATTATAGAATATGGCACAGAAGTCAATGGAAAGTGGTTTTCATGGAATGGGTACTGGACAGGAAATGAACAAGGACCAAAAAAATTCCAAGAGGCATACAGACATATTCATCGCCTTATGGATAATGAAAATGCTACTAATCTCATATGGGTATATCACGTGAACTGGCATAACAACCCAGAGGAACCCTGGAACACAGTTGCGGCATACTATCCCGGTGATGATTATGTGGACATATTCGGAATCTCTGTCTATGGGGCTTTAGGTCCCAATAAAACAGAAGTACTTCCATTTTTTATCATGATGAATCAATCTTACAATGAAGTGATGGCCATAAATTCAAGCAAACCGGTTATTATTGCTGAGATTGGAACAGATATTCACAACCAGGAGATGGACCCCGTAACCTGGATGACAGACGCAGTTACTAATCTTACTGACAATACATGGCCAAAGATTATCGGTTTGGTATGGTGGAACAGTGAGTGGCCCAACGACCTGGTTCCAGCTCATAATACTTCTATGCGCATAGAAGATGATAGTCGATTACAGAGTTTCTTTTGGAGTTTTATTGGAGAAAATCCACACTTCCTAAATAAAACTAATCTTTTCTGTATTTAGTAATCGATTTTGAGAGGAATGAAAATTATGTGCCTAATACTGCAACATCTGTTACCTGACTACCTGAAGCGATAATTTTTCCGGAGTAATTATTGTTTTAATCATAACAGAGATTGAAAGATAAATGTAAGACATAAAAATACAATCAACGAGAGAAAATTCGAATTTAATCGTAGAAAATAGAAATAGAATTGATTGTAATTATATCATGTGAGAAATTATTGTCCACAATGTGGGAGTAAACTTCAAAACACAGAATCAGAATTCTGCCCTTATTGTGGGATAAGACCATCCACTTGTGTTAATGATGCACGATATATTCTCCTTGTTTGTCTCATTTTTGTTGGAATCATAATTTCATTATTAACTTTGTTCTTCCTTTTTTCGACATATTCATGTGATTGCAATTTTTTTAATCATAGCAAAATTGCACCAAATGATAGGGAATCATTAGACATTTCTTCCCCTCGGGATTGGATATGGGGACGTGATGGATGGGCAGGTTGGAATTATTCATCATCCTGGACTCATCCCAGGTATGAGTTAAATTCTGAGTACGGACCATTGGTTATTGAAGAACACGGAGAATATGGAACTAGTGTTAACTTGAATTCTGGTATGACCGAATCGACAATATGGAAAACGTTTTTCGATGATACAGGTATCGGTTGGAATACCGTTACGTTTGATGGCTCATTATCATATTCAGATATGCCATCAGGGAGATGGATAAAAGTTGAAGCCATAGGAGAGAGTGGAAAAGGAGAAATCAAAAGAACAGCGGATCAAAATCCACCGGGTAATGGGGATAGATTTTCTCTATCATGTACTTTCCCAAAATCAAAAACTGTCACTATAAAAATATCGCATGGCCAGGATCCCGCATGCTGTCCCAAATTCATAATGAAATATTATTCTGTTCAATTAAGTACGAGATAGGATTTCCAATCATCCTCTTCAACATATTATTAAAAGAACACCCGGTGTTATCATAGGTTTATCATTAAACTTCATTCAGAGGACATTCCGAGATTCTATCAAAAATCCAAGAGAGAGAACTGTAACTGGTATGACCCAATTTTGAAAAGCCATATGCTTCTGAACAGTTTGATCAATAATTCCGAGCTATACAAAAGACCTTACGGTATCCATACAATACACAACAAAAAAGCACTCATTTCGAGTAATTAATAGAGAACAATAGCAGCGAAGATACGTTCCCGAGGACTCGCGTACCTCAGTACCGGTATCTACGTGAGATGTCTTAACTTCCGTGTTCGGAAAGGGAACGGGTGTAACACACCTGCTATGGCCGCTATTGAGAGCCAAGGTCCGGATTTGAACCGGAGTATAGTTGATCTGCAGTCAACCGCGTGGCCGCTCCGCCACCTTGGCCTGGCTTGAGACTATCAAGACCGGATTAGGAACTTGCATAAGCGTTTTAGGATTTCGTCTGGGTTTGAAGAACTGGAAGATTAGGACTATTAGTAATCGCGGACTGAACACGTCGTTGCCTTCGTGCGTACATCCCGATCCTATCAACCGGATCTTTTATCCGGGTCTTTAATGAAGTCTCTTTTCGGGGTAAGTTTCAAGCTTAGATGCTTTCAGCTTTTATCTCGTGGCGCGTAGCTGCTCGGCAATGCCTTGTCAGACAACCGATCGACCAGAGGCGCCGAGTGAAAGTTCCTCTCGTACTATTTCACTCTTCCCTTCAGACTTCCGACACTCCTTATAGATAGTAACCGACCTGTCTCACGACGGTCTAAACCCAGCTCACGATCCCCTTTAATAGGCGAACAACCTCACCCTTGGCTGCTGCTGCACAGCCAGGATGGAAAGAACCGACATCGAGGTAGCAAGCCGCCGGGTCGATATGTGCTCTTGCCGGCGACGACTCTGTTATCCCCG
>JAEXTR010000012.1 GCA_023406915.1 Bacteroidota bacterium | reverse complement strand
CCGGAAGCAGCGCCATAGTGGCAGCATTGACGACCTCAAAATAACCATACTCATCCTGAGTCAGGGTATAGGTGAACATGGGCAGCAGCAGCAAGCCAATAAATTTTGAGCCCGCATTCCCGAGGAGGTAGATGAAGAACCCTTTTACCAGCCCCGCCTTACTCACTATCACCCCCGGAATTATACCGGCTGAGCAGATTGCCAGCGGTTTCAGGTGAAATGGCTGTGGTACCCCAAAATGGGCAATCGATCAGGAAGCCGTGAATATATGCAGCCAGTTCCTGCTCACCATACCCCTTCCAGAATGCACTTCCTAAGACTTCTACATCCTTTCCGAGGATTTTTGCCTGGAGACCCGCAGTGGAGTTCACGGTAATAATTTTCTCTGCACGCTGCATCAGTTTCATCGTATTGCCTGCGGCAAAAGTAAAACCAAGTTCCTGCTGCATCGCAGCTATGCGCTTCATGAAGGAAAAATTTCTTTCAGCAGGATGGGGTTTTACGATCAACGCATACCCGGATTGACTTGCCTGTGCAGCCGCATACCGGATCGCAGCCTCATTATCCACGGGACTGTTCAGCAGAATCTGTGCATCGTCACTGACCTGCATGGGATAGAAAAAGTATTGGGGATGATGCTCTGGAATCTCAACAGCAGGAAGCTTTGCATACCTGAGCAGGAGTTTGTTCCATAGTTTTCCGAAGGGGAGCAGTTTTGCAGATTTCAGGCAGCTGTGAAACAGGTAGCCGTAGTAATCTTTGAGGACAGGTTTAACCCGGAGCGAGGAGGCATCCTTACCCTGCGGTACGGCGTGCGTTTGCAGAGAAGCCCTGAGATAATCATCCCGCCATTGCGCATACCGTGTGGGATCATGCTGGTATCCCAGCACTGATGCAGGGTTCATAGCAAGGGAAGAGGAAACATTGGTACCCAATGAGTCAGCAAAGATTTTTCCGGGGAAGTTTCCCAGCTCCAGATAGAGGGTAGGGACTGCGTGTTCAATGGCGAATGTGGTTACGCTTTTTTCCACAAGCCGGACACCGCTCCACATCATCAATCCATCAAAGGGGTCAGACTTCATGAGGCGAGGGAGTGCATGCTGAATAGCATTATGAACCCTCAGTGCTTCATCCGGAGTGAGCCCCCCTTCGGGGATTTCCAGAACTTTTTCAGGCAGCGACTTTTGTTCTGCTACCGGATTCCTTTTGACCAGTACGGTCTGCCATCCACGACTGATCATCTCGCGCCAGAGTGCGTACTTCACCGTCAGGAACGTCACACGTATTCCCTGGATTTTCAATGTATCAGCAAGGCGGGCGAAAAAGAAAAAATTATCCCAAAAGTTTGAAACAATGACGATATGTTTCAGACGACTCATGAGTTGCCTGCAGCCTTACCGAGGTATGCAGCTAGATATCGTCCTGTAATTGACTCAGGATGGGCAGCGATTTCTTCCGGGGTTCCTGCTGCAACAAGATTCCCCCCCCTATCACCTGCCTCGGGACCAAGATCGATGATATAGTCTGCTGACTTGATCACATCAAGGTTGTGTTCGATGATCACAACAGAGTTATTGTTCTCCAGCAACATCCTGAAGCACTGCATCAGTTTTGCAATATCATGGAAATGGAGTCCGGTGGTGGGTTCATCAAAAATAAACATGGTATGGTTTTTTGCCTTCCGGGCACTCATGTGCAGAGCGAGCTTTACGCGTTGTGCCTCACCACCAGAGAGGGTGTTTGCCGGCTGTCCTAGTGTGATATATCCCAAACCGACATCAGACAGGATTTGTAAGAGCGAGACCAGTTTATCCTTGCCATAAAAGAAGGGAATCGCCTCATCCACGCTCATCTCAAGCACTTCAACGATGTTTTTACCCCGGAACTGAATGTCCAGCAGTTCGGTCTTGTAGCGTGATCCCTTGCAGTCTTCACAACGGAGAAAGATATCAGCCAGGAACTGCATTTCCACTTTTACAAAGCCTTCACCCTGACAGGTTTCGCACCTGCCGCCGGGGATATTGAAGGAGAAGTAGCCGGGCTTGTATCCACGGGATTTTGCAAGATGAGTCGATGCAAAAATCTCACGGATCAATTCGAATGCCTTGATATAGCTGATGGGGTTTGATCTGGGGGTCTGACCGATTGGGGACTGATCCACAATCTCAACTGCATCAATATACTCAAATCCCTTTATAGAGGTAAAGGCTCCTGATGTATCGGTGCTCCGGTTGAGTGCAGACTGAAGTCCGGCATAGAGCCCTTCATGCACTAGTGTACTTTTTCCTGACCCGCTGACACCAGTGACAACGACCAGTTTACTCAAGGGAAAATCCACATCAATGTTTTGCAGGTTATGTTTTCTGGCACCCCTGATACTGATGGTTTTACTTTTTTTAGTGTTACGCTCAGACGGAACAGGGATACTGAGTTCACCGCGAAGATATTTTCCGGTCAGGGATTCGGGGTGTTTCATGATTTCTTCCGGGGTCCCCATGGCGACGATTTCGCCACCGTGTTTGCCGGCTCCGGGTCCCATATCCACCACGATATCAGCCGTAGCCATCATTTCAGGATCGTGCTCAACCACCACGACGCTGTTTCCGATATCGCGGAGATTTTTCAGAATACCTATCAGTTTTTCATTATCACGGGGGTGCAGACCGATGCTTGGTTCATCGAGCACATAGAGAGTGCCAACGAGTGAGGAACCGAGTGCAGTGGCAAGATTGATGCGCTGTGTTTCTCCACCAGAGAGAGTAGAGCTAAGGCGGTCAAGGCTGAGGTAACTCAATCCGACATCATTCAGAAAAGTCAGCCGCTTTACCAGCTCCTTCAGTATCCGTTCTGCGACTTTCATTTCATATTCAGACAATTGCAATGCGCTGACAAATGAAAGCGTATCCCGCACAGGTAACTGCACAACATCATAGATCGATTTATCCGCAATTTTTACCTGAAGCGCCTCGCGTCGCAGGCGGCTTCCCTTACATGCGTGGCATGTAGTATAACCCCTGTACTTGCTAAGGTAAATCCGGATGTGCATCTTGTAAGTTTTGCGCTCCATCTCTTCGAAGAACTTATCGATACCGGTAAAGGTTTTCCCGCCCCGTTTAACTGCTTCGACCTGTTCACGCGTGAGGTCCCTGAAAGGGATATTGACCGGGATGTTATACTCCCTTGCTACCCGGATCAGAGTCCGATTATAGTGGGTAAATTTAGGCGTACGCCATGGAGCGATTGCGCCTTCCACTATGGTAAGATTTGGATCGGGCACCACAAGGTTCATATCAATACCGTAGACCTTGCTGAAACCCTGACACACAGGGCAGGCACCAAAGGGATTGTTGAATGAGAAGAAGCGCGGCTCAGGTTCCTCATAACGGATACCACAGCATTCATAGTACTTATTGAATTCGTGAATTGCTCCGGAGTCAGCAGAGATCAGTGCCAGACGAAGCTCCCCCTCCTTGAAGGTGATTTCAATAGTATCGGCATATTTTTCCCGAATTTGCCCTTTCTCTGCCTTCAGCCTTTGCACTACCACATAGATATCTTTCTTAGAGCGGGGGACTTTGAACTCTTCATTCAGATCAACCAGATTTCCCTTTATGTATATCCGGAAGAAGCCCTTTTTCTTGAGCAGATCAAGTTCTTCCTGGACGGTGCGTCCATCATGGATGAAAAGGGGGTAGCCAAGGTACCAGCGTGAACCATCTTCCTGCCCCTCAAGAAAATCGCAGACAGAGATTGTACTTGCCTGCTCAACAATCTTGCCACAGGTAAAGCAGTGGGTTTTACCTATTCTGGCAAAGAGAAGACGAAGGTAATCGTACACTTCAGTTGTAGTACCTACGGTTGAGCGGGTGTTGCGTGAGCCGGTTTTCTGTTCGATTGCAACGGCAGGACTAATACCCGAGATAAGGTCCACATCAGGTTTATCGATCCGCTCGAGGAACTGGCGCGCATAGGAAGAGAGACTCTCCACATAGCGGCGCTGCCCTTCGGCATACAGAGTATCAAATACAAATGAGGATTTGCCGCTTCCGCTAACGCCGGTAAACACGATAAGTTTATTGCGTGGCAGCTCAACACTTATATTTTTCAGGTTATTTTCCCGCGCACCCTTGACGATAATAGTGCGTCCGGTCATACTTTTCTTTTTCACACTCATAAAGAAGGACTCATAAGAGTTATCATTTCAAAATTGAACCAAACCAGTAAGATACAGAGTCCTGGCGGTAATACACAGTATAAAAGCGAATAACATATCTGCTATCAGCGAGTCACGTGCAGCAACCACTCTGAGATTACCTGTAATGCAGATGGATTTATTGTCTCTTCAATTTTTCCGTACTCAGATATTGCACCTGTTTCAGTTTTCTGCATCAGGTGGTTCAGACCAGGAAGCACCACTACTTTGCTCTCTGCAACTCCCTGTGCTTTCAGGGCATCTTCCATCACTTTTGCATTTTGCACAGGTGGTACCTGAAGGTCTTTTTCGCCATAGATAGCGAGGACAGGGCAACGAACCTGGTTTAGCGTGGGAATTGGATCGTAGAAGAGGAAGAACCGGAACCACGGATTGTTTATAGTTTTCAATGCCTGATCACGCTGCTGAGTACTTACCGTTTCATCTGATTTCAGGGAGTCTGGCAGACTATCCATATACTGTTTATAGTCAGCAAGCAGTAACTCATGTGCTTTTGCTGAATCGGGTTCTGATTCCAGAATGGAAAAGAGTCGTGACTGAAACTTCAGGGATTTTTGAATCTCTGTTTCGTCTCCACCTTCAGCCCTTGATATTAATTCGCTTTGCAGCATAATTATATCTTTACCAGTGACTGCCGGACCAGCGATCAGTACGATATAGGCAACATCAGGATTTCCTGCAGCAGTCAATGGAGCAACAATTCCACCTTCGCTATGACCGATAATTCCGATTTTCGAAGCATCGATGTTTTTTCTGGTCTTCAGGAATGACACAGCAGCTCCTGCATCCGTAGCAAAGTCTATTGTGGTTGCTGATGCAAAATCACCGGTTGATTTACCAAATCCTCGGTCATCATACCGCAGAACAGCTATTCCCTGACGGGTCAAGTAATCAGCAAGGATCCAGAAAGGGCGATGCCCAACCAGGGATTCATCACGGTCCTGGGGTCCTGAGCCCGTAACAAGCACCACAGCAGGAACGGGTTTATCAGTTTTCGGCATAGTAAGGGTGGCAGCCAGGTATACAGAGTCCTTTTCATTAAAGAATGAGAACTCAAGAATCTCATACGGGAACGGCGGTTTCGGTTCCTGAGGGCGTGCCAGATCGGTTTGTTCGGTTGTTTTCTCAAGGTCAAGCGGGAATTCATTACCAGCCTGTTTCCAGACTCCATTCATGACCATCGTTGTGCGGTCAAGTCTGCCACCATACGACCCGCCGATAAGAGGGATCAGAAGGGTAAGAGAATCGTTTTCAAAGCTCACGCCAGGTACCGGGATATCTTTTGCACCCTGGTCTGGACTATCCAGAAAGGCAGTTACCCCTTTACCAGTGTCCGGAAGAATTCTGAAAACGATACGCAGCTTCGCTGTGCCGAAGTCAAGTGTGCCAAGCCATTTACCAATGATTACCGTATCCAGAGGCTGGCTTTGCCCAGAAAGCGGAGCATGTAAAAGTGGCAGGACGATAGCAATGAGCAACAAGACTTTTTTCATAGTAATAACTCCATAAATTGACATCATCAAAAATACACATATCAGCGGAAAATGAATGGTTTTATGGTGAGAGAGATTCAGGTGGTTTGTACGTCCGAAAGATTTTGCATTTTAAAGAAGGTCAATCACAGAAACTTATAAACAAGAGGTAAATATGACAAAAGGAAATGAATTTCTGACTGAACTGATGGAAGAAGCAAAATCTACCCGAAAGCTTCTGGAGCGTGTTCCGATGGATAAGCCTGATTACAAACCGCATCCGAAGAGTATGGAACTACAAAAACTGGCATCGCATGTGGCGGAATTGCCATCGTGGATCACGATGACGATTGATGCAGAAGGTATTGATTTTGCCACCTACGAATATAAATTTCCGAACCCAAAGAACAGTGAGGAATTGCTGGCAATCTTTGACAAAGCGCTTGCAACAGCCTCTGAGAAGCTGCAGCATGTTTCTGACGAAGCTATGCAGCAAATCTGGACGATGAGGAACGGCGAGATTATTTATTTTTCACTTCCCAGGCAAGCTGTCGTAAGGGTATGGGCAATGAATCACCTGTATCATCATCGGGCACAGCTTGGTGTGTACCTCAGAATGCTTGATATCCCGATACCGGGAGTATACGGTCCTTCAGCCGACGAGCAATAACCAATTCCCCTTATGTAAAAAAGCCGGAGCAAATATCTGCTCCGGCTTTTCCATATATGTACCTTTCAGAGGGCTGGTGCTTACCTGATCAGCACCATTTTCTTTACCTGTGTGAAATTACCTGCCTGAATCCGGTAGAAATAGACACCGGAGCTCAATCTGCGTGCATCAAAATTAATTACATGATTTCCGGCTGGCTGCATTTCATTTACCAGTGTGGCAACTTCTGAACCAAGAATATCATAGACTTTCAAGGTTACCTTTTCACTCTTTGGCAGAGCGTAACTGATCGAGGTAGCAGGATTAAAAGGATTCGGGTAGTTCTGCATCAGCATAAACTCTGTTGGCAGCACCTGACTTTCACCCTCAACCCCGGTTGCGATGCTGTTGATCATATACAGTGCACCGTTTGAAGTACCTACATACAAGTAGTTTGACTGCGGATTCAGTACCATAGAGCTGACACCGAAGCCACCCATTCCAAGCGGATGCCAGGTTACACCCATATCAGCAGATGCAAACACACCGCCTGCCCAGGTACTGACATACACATTATCACCGGCATCAACTGTAACAGCATAGATGTAGCCATTAGAGAGACCACTTGACATACGAACCCAGGTTGCACCATTATCATTGCTACGGTACACACCGTTACCATAGGTCCCTGCAAAGAGTATTCCGGTGGAAGTCACACCCAGTGACCAGATATGCCTGAAACTGATAGCTGTTTTACTCCAGGTAGCGGCATGATCTACTGAACGGTAGATACCATCATCAAAGGTGCCGCAGAAAAGGTCACCGTTTGCATCCCTAACCAGAGCGTGAACAGCAGCATTTCCGAAGTTCTGACCTACGGGCAGCCAGGTTGCGCCTGCATCTACAGACTTGTAGACGCCTGCCCCCCAGGTACCAGCGAGTATGGTTCCGTCTGCTTCAATCACCATTGCACGGGTGTCTTTACCTGCAAGACCAGCTACGAACCAGGTGGAACCGTTGTTGGTGGTTTTGTAGACGCCGTCTTCGGTACCTGCATAGATTGCACCGGCAGCATCAACTACGATTTTCCAGATGTACCCAACATTCATAGTTTCATTGATACGGGTAATGGTCTGTCCGGTAACACGATAGATTTTGCCGCCCATTGTGCCTGCAATAATGTTACCCAGCGCGTCATTTGCGAGGGTCCATACCATCTCATTCAGGGCAAACTGACCAACATACTGCCAGACACCGGTACCGAATCCGCCGCCACCGCCAGTTGAGGTACTGCCTGCCGTGGTAACGCGTGTAGCAGCAATATCATAATCATCCTCAGTATTCACGCCATTACCAGGACTGGAATCCGGGTCATCCTGATCTGATGTAATTACTTCTGCGATATTAGTTACTGTTTCATCTACCGGCAGGTTCCCAATAAACAGGGAATAGTTCAACTGACCTTCACCCCGGAATGAGCGTGCAATCATTTGTCCATTCTGCACACCGGAGACAAAGTTTACATCAGCTTTCGGGGCAAGGATAGTGCCACGGATATCGATGTTCGAGATCGTCAGTGCAGTAGCCTCGGGGAAATTATAGAGTACATTCGAGATTGATGTACCATTGACGACATGACCGCCGGACCAGCTCATGGTTGCACCCTTGATATTGACCAGTACAACGGCACCATTGGGAACATTAATCTCAAAGTTGTTTGCTGAGGAAAGCTGAGCGGCGCTTACTTCAAACACGTTCAGCATTGGGTTGGAGCCGTCGAGAATAATGCCGCCCCATTGAATGGTGGTTGTACCGTTCACGGTGTAATTACCCAGTGTATTGGAAAGATTATTCAGATATGATTCTGCAGCTGCAAAATCCACTACTGAATCTTTTCTCAGGCTTCCGCCAGTAATACCAACGGGGTTAACAGGAAGATTGGTTGAGTTACCATACACGGTATTACCATTGTAGACCCTGCCGGAAGTAAAGATAAGATTCTGTCCCACCACGAGGACATCAACGGTACCGTAGGAAGGATCAAGCTTATCACCAACACTATAATTGCCTGCGGTAAAGTTTCTGCCGACCGCAAGGCGTCCCTCTGTATCTGATGAAGGAGCGGTGAAATCATACAGAATAAATCCATTGAAATCCTTTGCGGGACCCAGGTCGATGGAAGACGTATTCAGGTCATTGACATTTACTTCGGCATTGATACTCAGGGAAGCAGAGCCGCCAGAAGGAATTGTGCCGACTGTCCACAATCCGTTAAGATAATCATAACTTCCCTGAGTTGCGGTTGAAGTTTTGAACATCATCCCTACGGGGAGGAGATCACGAACGGTTACTCCGGTTGCTTCGTTTGGCCCGTCATTTCTGACAATGACTGTATAGGTGAGAATATCAGCATGCTTTGCATCAGCCTTATTGACTGATTTTTCTATTGACAGATCAGCCTTGATATCGATGTACATACCTGCATCCCAGCTCAGGTCATTTTCACCGGAAGTCAGTTGCGTACAGGCTGTTTTTCCAGTTGCCTGATCGGCATCAGAATCAAGTGCAGGGTCAGTACCCTGATTCTTCGGACTGAAGATATAGTTCGTTGGACGAATAAATTCTACATAGTAGCTGCCAGGAGCCAGCGTTTCAAAAAGATAGAAACCGTAACTGTTTGTTTGTGATGTTGCAATCAACTGATTATTGCAATTGAAAAGCTTTACGGTAACATTCGGGATTCCCTGCTCGGATGATTCCTGGATTCCGTTTTTGTTTTCATCCAGCCATACATAATCACCCAGTGAGGCAGTAGCCAGATAGATGCCTGCATCCCAGGTCAGATCGGTTTCGCCGGCAGTCAGATCGGTGCAGACAGTTTTTCCGGTGACAGGATCTGCGTCTGAATCAAGGGCAGGATCACCACCCTGGTTTTTAGGACTGAAAGCATAGTTATTCGGAAGAGAGAACTCAACAGCGTAGCTGCCGGGTGTCAGGTTTTCAAACAGATATAATCCATATTCACCGGTTGTAGTTGATGCCACGAAGTTATTGTTGCAGTCAAACAGTTTCACAAGGATGCCTGTGACTCCCTCCTCATTATGATCCTGAACGCCATCCATGTCCAGATCAAGCCACACTTTGTCACCCAGTTTTGCACCAGGCATTTTCTTATTCTCAACAACATGATGACCGTATTTATCGAACCCATTATAAGGATTGGTTGCATAGCCGCCAGGGATCTGGGATACGAATGTACCGATGCCATTCAGAGGTGCATAGCCGGCAGGCAGGTGGAATTCCTGGACGGTATAATTTCCATTCACAGGCACCGCGAGACCATCATTCCCATATCCGGCATTGTTCTGGTAGGTCCATGACAGACTGCCACCCACGTACACACCCTGTGCTGTGCCGAGAGCTGAGGTTGCAACAATTTTGTAATTTGATGACAGGTTCGCCGGCGGACCGCTCAGTACAGAGCCATTTTCATCCAGCCATTTCTTTGAAAAATAGATATTTTCAACGCACTGTGGAGACTGTGCATTTGCAGTAACGGTACGTCCATTCAGATGCCAAACCAGATTCTGACCATTGAAGGTAACCTGGAAATCGGAGTCTGGATAGTAGCCAGTTCTTCCAGGGTTGAAAACGGTTGGCTGACCGAGATCACCACCGGGGTTAAAGGTATTTGCACTGCTGACAGGTATTGAGACAGCAAAGCTGTTTTGATTCTCGTATCCAAAATGTGCGGTGTAGGTTCCGTTTCCGTTATTCACTACGCATTCGAGAATGGGTATCACCGGCTTCAGACCACAGGTGAGGAATCCATTGTTACCACTGCCGCTATTAAAGTTTTCATTTATTGCAGTAGCAGCATCGCTGAGCTGAGAGTAGGTATAGGGAACTGATCCACCACCAATAGCAGTGTTCATCAGTGCCAGCAGTTCATTGACTGTCTTATCCTTAAGGGGACCAGAGGTAATAGTCAATGATCCAAGACTTTGTGCGTTGGTGCCCAATACTCCGGCAGCGCTGTACTCAACGTTCAATTTCAATGCGACCAGCTGTCCGGCAAGTACACCGGCTGAGGTCGAGGTTGGGTTGGTGTAATTCTGATTGAAGGCACCTGAGGTCCCCCCCTGGGGCAGGAAAGCCTGCACGGCAGCAGAGCTGGTAAATGTCAGTGTATAATTACCTCCCACCCGAAGACCATTTGGGAAAACCTGATTAAAATTATTCTCACGAATTCTTCCGGGACCACTGTTCGGTTTACTGCCCCATCCACCTTGTGTGAAGGTTGCAAAACCATTCAGGTCACAAACGCCATTGGTCGGGGTCTGCCAGTTGACGATGCCAGTTGTATTCTGTTCAGCCACCACGGGAGTTGCCAGAACCAGTTTCTGATAGTTGTTCGGCTGAATTTTATGGATGTATCTGGTTCCGTGAGGGATGGTAACAGTAGCAGTAGCGGTGACGGTTGACGTGTTAGCGGCACCCGGAACGAGCGTGACAGGACCAGCAAGGCCTGATACGTTGGTGCTTACAGCCGGAGAGCTTAGGTTTCCGGAGGTTGCTGTCAGTGCTATCTGCACGTTATTCATTGGATTGTTTTGTAAGTCAACCACACGAACCTGAAACTGAGCATTTGTGCCGGTGTTAATCGTCTGTAACGGAGGAAGAATGCTCAGTGCCGGAATAGGAGTAGTGTTGCCAGCATGCAGCTGCGCATCCTGAATAATCGCCAGTGCGCGGTTCCTGATAGCAGTATTAGTCACTGTACTTGCATCCATGCCATCTGCAAACTTCCATATTGCAACCTGCACTGCAGCTGCTTCACTGGCATCAGCGAGGGCACCGGGAGCATTTCTGAAAGGGTAGTAATTGTTCAGAATATAGGTTATTTCTGAGGGAGTGAACATGCTATCCGTATATTCATGTGGATTGGAAGTAGTGTAAAACGCCAGCGGGTGTGCAAAATCTATACAATAGAAATCTGCACTATTACCATCCAGGGTTCCGCGGATGGTACCTGCGGATACCGTGCGGTTGGTGTTGGTATAGGGGTCTTTCACGGTAATGGTGGTAACCTTACTGACTGCTGTTACCCTTGCAGTGCTTCCGCCTTCTTTCAGAACTGGACCCATGGTAAGATAATTACCAACCGGGGCACTGGCACCGGTGGGGTCAACGGTTCCGAATAATGATGGGACCACTGCAAGCATCAGCAGCAAGGTAAGGAAATGAACGGTAGCTATATTTTTCACACTATTCTCCGTAACAGGTTGAACGACTATTTATCATATAAAACGCTATGCAAATATCGTGCTAAAATATTCAGTTATCAAAGGTTATTGCAGAACGCAAAAGAGAAAATGGGGTGATCGGGCTAACTCATTGAAATTAAACATGTTACGCATAGATAGATACCGGTATTGTGAATCAGACATTTACGGTAGGGTTACGAGCGATTTACAGTATCGTTCAGGTGGTCTTTTTCAGCCAACGGGAATGGCTCATTCTGATACATATTCCCGTAATGATGCAACCTGGAGGTGGAGTATGGTGATGGAGTATATAAAAAAACCGCCCGACCGTTTCCGGTGGGGCGGTTTTATAAGAAAGATTCTTAGTCTTACTTGACCAGCATCATCTTCTTTACCTGTGCGAAAGTTCCTGCCTGAAGTCTGTAGAAATAAACACCAGAGCTCAGTTTTGAACCGTCGAATGCGAAGGAGTACTTACCAGCTACCTGTACTTCATCGATCAGGGTTGCTACTTCTGCGCCGAGGATGTCGTATACCTTGAGGGATACGCGTTCGTTCCTAGGCAGAGCGTAGTTGATCGTGGTTGCAGGGTTGAAAGGATTCGGATAGTTCTGTAACAATTCGAATTCCTTAGGAAGCAGTGAAGTTTCACCCTTTGCATCGGTGGTGATACCATTGGTCATATACAATGCACCGTTTGAGGTACCAACATAGAGACTGTTGGACTGAGGATTGATAAGGAGTGAGCTTACACCGAAGCCGCCCATACCAAGTGCATTCCATGTTACACCCATATCTGATGAAGCGTAGACGCCACCAGCCCAGGTGCTGACATAGATGTTATCACCAGCATCAACTGTGATCGCATAGATGAATCCGTTTGCGATACCATTTGACATCTTCATCCAGCTGCTACCGTTATCGGTTGAGCGGTAAACACCGTCACCATAGGTACCTGCGAAAAGGTTGCCGTTTGAGGTGACGCCAAGTGACCATACGAAGTTGTAAGGCATTGCAGTCACATTCCAGCTTGCAGCATGGTTATCAGATTTATAGACACCGTTTCCGAAAGTACCGGCAAAGAGGTCGCCATTAGCATTCTTTACCATTGCATGTACTGCGGTGGAAACGAGGTTCTGATTTACTTCTGTCCAGCTTAAACCGCCATTGACAGATTTGAAGATACCATAGCCCCATGTACCGGCGAGGAGGGTACCATCGCTTTCGAGAACGAGAGCGCGTACATCCTTCATTGCCAGGCCAACGAGAGTCCAGGTTGCACCATTGTCAGCTGACTTGAATACACCCTGTTCAGTACCTGCGTAGATTTTACCAGAAGCATCAACGATAAGCTTCCAGATGAATCCAACGTGCATTGATTCATTGATTCTGGTAAAGGTCTGACCGTTTCCACGGAAGATCTTTCCGCCCATGGTGCCGGCAAGGATGTTACCCTGTGCATCATTGGCAAGGGTCCAAACCATTTCACCATTAGCGAACTGACCAACAAACTGCCAGTTACCGGTGCCTGTGCCACCACCACCGCCAGTTGAACCTGAACCGTAGTTGGTAACAAGGGTTGAAGCGAAGTCATAGTCATCTTCTGTGCTTACGCCATTACCAGGCTGTGAATCAGGATCATTCTGATCAACTGCAGTCACTTCAGCGATATTGGTAATGAGTTCAGCAACAGGAATGTTTCCGATAAAGTTAGAGAGGTTAAACTGTCCCTGACCTGTGACTGATTTCGCAATCATCTGACCGTTCTGTACGCCGGCGATGAAGTTAACATCAGCTTTAGGGGCAAGGATTGAACCGCGGATATCGATACCGGAGAGAGTCAGGGTCTTTGCCTGCGGGAAGTTATAGAGCACGTTGGTAATGGAGGTGCCATGCACAACCAAACCACCATGCCAGCTAACATTCTGACCCTTAATATTGACAAGTACCACTGCTCCGTTAGGAACGGTGATTTCAAAGTTGTTAGCATTCGATAACTGAGTACCGTCAACCTCAAACACGTTCAGCAGAGGGTTGTTACCTTCACAGAATACGCCACCCCACTGATAGGTTGTGGTGCCGCTAACTGCATAGTTGCCGAGTGTGTTAGAAAGGTTCTTCAGATAGGTTCTGGCAGCTGGGAAATCAATAACGCCAGATTCTTTTCTGAGGCTACCGCCGGAGATGCTTACCGGGTAGATCGGCAGGTTGGTTGAGTTGCCATATACAACATTTCCGTTGTAAACCTGACCTGAGGTATAGGTAAGATTCTGACCAACGATCAGAACATCTACCGTACCATAGGAAGGAGCAAGCTTATCACCAACACTGTAGTTACCAGCGGTGAAGTTACGACCAACAGCCATCTTTCCTTCTGTATCAGAGGAAGGTGCGCTGAAGTCATAAAGTGTAAATACGTTGAAGCCGGTTGCAGGACCGAGGTCAATGGAAGTTGTGTTCAGTGTAGTGACGTCAACTTCTGCATTGATGCTGAGGCTAGCAGAACCACCAGCCGGGATCGTACCAACAGTCCAGAGACCGGTAGCATGATCGTAGGTGCCCATTGTGGCACTGTAATTTTTGAATACCATACCGGTAGGCAGTACATCGGTGATAACAACGCCTGTAGCGTCATTCGGACCGTCGTTGCTTACGATAATGGTATAGGTAACGATGTCACCATTCTTTGCATCAGATTTATTGACTGATTTTTCCAGTCTGAGGTCTGCATCTGTGTTGATGAACATACCTGCATCCCAGGTGAGATCATTTTCACCAGGTGAAAGGGTAGTGCAGATGGTTTTACCGGTTGTTACATCAGCATCAGAATCGGTAGCATCGTTTCCACCCTGATCTTTAGGGCTGAAGAAATGATGAGGAGGCAGAACGAATTCAACAAAGTAGTCGCCAGTAGCGAGGTTATCAAACAGATAGTATCCATCGCTGTTGGTGACGGTTGTTGAAATCAGCTGACCAGCACAGTTATACAGTTTTACTGTGATATTAGCAATGCCGTTTTCATTTGCATCCTGGATGCCATTCTTGTTTTCATCAAGCCATACATAGTCACCGAGTGATGCTGTGGCAAGGTAGATACCTGCATCCCAGGTAAGGTCGTTTTCACCAGCGGTAAGGTTGGTGCAAACTGTTTTACCAGTCAGGAGATCAGCATCCGAATCGAGTCCGGCATTGCTGCCAGCGTTTTTGGGGCTGAATGCATAGTTTGCAGGAAGGATAAACTGAACATAGTAGTCACCGGGCATCAGGTTATCAAACAGATAATTACCATTGCCATCGGTGGTGGTTGAACTGATATAATTGTCATTGCAATCATACAGTTTTACCAGTACACCAGAAACTCCGTTTTCATTGAAGTCCTGGATGCCGTTCATGTTCAGATCAAGCCATACCTTATCACCAAGCTTTGCGCCAGGGATCTGCTTGTTTTCAACAACATGGAGACCATACTTATCAAATCCATTATAAGGATTGGTTGCATAACCGCCGGGCACCTGTGCAGTGAATGAACCGACGCCATTTACTGGTGAGTATCCAACAGGGAGGTTATGTTCAACAACGGTATAGGTTCCGTTAACAGGAACTGAGAGACCGTTATTGCCATAAGCAGACTGATTCTGGTAATTCCATACCAGGTTACCACCCTGATAGGTTCCTGTTGCGGTACCGAGAGGTGAAGTAACAGTGATCTGGTAATTTGAAGGCAGAGTTGCAGGAGGAGCCTGCATCAGGTTGCCCTGTACATCGAGCCATTTCTTATCAAAGTAGATGTGCTCAACGCAAAGAGGAGAATTGGCACTTGCGGTGGCAGTTCTGCCATCAAGTGTCCATACAAGATTGTTGCCGTCAAAAACGATCTGGAAGTCGGCATTTGGATAGTAAGGGGTTCTGCCAGGATTGAATACTGTAGGCTGACCCTGGTCAGGATTGCTCCTGTTAAATTTGTTGCTATTACCAACAGGAATGGTTACTGCAAAATCATTCTCATTCAGATAACCAAAGTGAGCAGTGAAAGTACCATCGCCATTATTAACAACGCACTCAAGGATCGGACGAATGGGCTTCAGTCCGCATGAGAGATAATTGTTGTTGGTATTACCATCAACAAAATTCTCATTCACTCTGGTTGCTGCGTCATTCAACTGTGAGAAGGTGTACGGTGTAGTACCGCCACCGAGCGCTGTGTTAGCGTAAGCGAGAAGCTCTGAAACAGTTTTACCTGCGAGCGGTCCTGAAATGATGATCAGTGATCCGAGAGTCTGTGAGTTATTACCAAGGACTCCGGCAGCGCTGTACTCAACGTTCAGTTTCAATGCAACTACCTGACCTGCAAAAACGCCGGCACTGGTAGAGGTTGGATTGGTATAATTTTGATCCAATGAACCAGCTGTGCCACCCTGAGGGACAAAGTTCTTCACTGCAGCAGCTGATGTAAGAGTAATTGTATAGTTTCCGCCAACGGTAAGACCGGTTGGGAAAACCTGAGCAAAATAGTTATCCCTGATCTGACCGGGACCACTATTGGAAGGACTGCCCCATCCACCCTGCGTGAAGGTTGTAAAACCATTCAGATCGCAATCAGTGGAAGGAGTATGCCAGTTTACAATACCGGTTGTATTACGGGTTGCGGTTACCGGTGTTGCAAGAACCAATTTCTGATAATCACCGGGTGCAATTTTATGCACATAGCGGGTACCCTGAGGGATAACCACGGTAGCTGTAGCGGTGATTGTGGAGGTGTTTGAAGAAGCCGGAACCAAGGAAACAGGACCAGCAAGACCGGTTACGTTGGTAGTAACTGCAGGTGTGCTGAGTGTGCCTGAGGTTGCGGTAAGGGCAACATTAACACCGTTCATGGGATTATTTTGTAAATCAACTACCTGAACCTGGAACTGAGCCGTTGTACCAAGATTCAGATTCTGAAGCGGAGGAAGAATACTCAGTGTAGGAGTGGGGGTTGTATTTCCTGCATTCGCAACGGCATCAGCAATGATTGCGAGAGCGCGTGCCTTGATTGTTGCGTTGCTTGCGGTATTTGCATCCATACCATCAGCAAAATGCCAGATAGCAATCTGCACAGCGGCTGCTTCATTACTAGCCCCTGAACTAACCGGAACAAACGGGAAATAGTTGTTCAGGATGTAGGTGATTTCAGCGGGCGTAGCCAAACTATCAGTATACTCATGAGGATTAGAGGTTGAGTATGTTGCCAATGGATGAGCAAAATCTATACAATAAAATTCTGCCGGATTGCCATCCAAAGTACCCGCGAATGTTCCAGCAAAGATTTGCCGGTTATTATTCGTATACGGGTCTTTTATAGTTAGGTTTGTGCCTGTCTTCGTACCGGTCACCCTTGCTGTACTGCCACCCTCTTTGAGTACAGGACCCATAGCATTGTAATTGCCAATGGGTTTGTTTCCACCGGTAGGGTCTATGGTAGCGAAGGTCATTGGTGCAAACAGTGAAAGCACCAGCAACCAGCTAAATAAGACACGATAAGTAAGGACTTTTTTCAAAGTATCCTCCGATAGGTTTAGTTAAAGTTCACACAAAAAGTAAATCCTTAATGCAAAGGGAGTGCCAGAGCCTTAACTGCTTGTAATTACAGGAATTTAGGGCAAAATCGAAGGGTTGGGGTTTCGAGAGGTATTTGAGAATGTATCGATCTGATACACTTTCTAAGAATGAGTCATTTTCTCTTTTCCGAGTGATTTAGTCTATTTATTCATACTTTTTTAGTTTTTTGGTTTTCCATTCCTGATAATTTTTGTTAAGTTAAGTGATGAATACTGCTAAAATAAATCCGGAGTTCCCTCATGTACCGTAAAGTAGAAGATTTCCTGAAACAATGGTCCTACGAAACCGAAATTACCGGAAAGCTGTTCCAGGCGCTCACTCATGAATCCCTTACCGTTAAAACTTATGCTGAAGGCAGAACCCTGGCCCGTCTTGCATGGCATATCATTGCTTCGATCCCAGAGATGGCAAACCAACTGGGATTACAGGTTACCATCATACCCGAAGACAAAGACGATCCAGATCCAGAGAGTATCTGCGCCTCATTTAAACTGGTAGCTGGCGAACTGATGCAGGAAGTGAAAGCAAAATTCACGGATAGCACACTTTTGCAGGAGCACACGCTGTATGGAGAAGCGTGGGCGGATGGTACCACACTTCAGATTTTGATTCAGCATCAGGCACACCATAGAGGACAAATGACTGTGCTGATGCGTCAGGCAGGGTTAAAGATCCCTGGAATTTACGGTCCATCAAAAGAGGAGTGGGCAGCCTTCCAGATGCCCGCCCAGCCATAGCATTCCATTAAGAGCTTCCCTATGCTGACTAAAATCCAGACGAAGATTATCCTATTCCTTGGCGGAACTGTTGCATTCATCATGGTTATTGCATTTTTGTTTCGCGAGGCTGAGATGCAGCGTCTTGATCAGTTGAAGCAGGAGAGGAAAACAGGCGACTCTCTTATTGTGGCGACTCTGATGGAGGCCGTTATTGAAAAGCCAAAGTTATTCGCATACGATTATTCATATTGGGATGAAACAATCACCTACACTTATAACCCCTCAGATACTGAATGGGTCAATTACAATATTGTCAGTACGATCTCAAAATTCAGCATCAAGAATGTTTGGTTTTTCGATTCAACGCTCACATTGAGATCTTCTGCCACAAAGGACGCAGGTGTGATGGCAGAACCTTTCCCTATCCCGACTGAAGAGATAGTAAGATTAATCGCAAAGGAAAAATTCCCTTCTTTTTTCTGGATAGGTGAAAAGCGGCTCACACAATATTTTGGTGCACCTTTGCAACCCACAGCTGATACCTCAAGAGCAACAAAGCATCAGGGATATATGTTCGTCAGTTTCGAGTGGGAAGGTCCTGTAATCACTAAACTGGAGAAAGCGGCGCGCGTACGCTTATTCTTTTTACCGGTAGAAAACGCACTGAGTCTTGCTGAAGATACGTACAGTATCAACAACCTGTTTTTCCTGCAAAACCACAGGGAACAAACCGTGCTGGCACTGGTTGCACAGAGCATCTCTGAATTGTACATCTCGGCACAAAAAAACCTTGAAACGCAGTTTAATGCACTGCTTATTTTCCTTTCTTTCCTGGTGGCCTCAACGGCTGCATTCATTATCATCAATCTTGGCAAACCGCTCTCCACGGTAATCAGGAGCTTGTCTGGTAAAAACACTGCCCTTCTTGAGCCACTGAGAAAGGGAAAGAATGAATTCGCACAAATTGCCCAGCTTATTGAAGACTCATTCAAACACAGTGAGAAACTTGAAGGTGAGGTTGAATCCCGAAAGCGGATTGAAGCAGCGCTGAGGGAGAGCGAGGAACGATTCAGAGGCATTTATGAAAATGCATCAGTTGGTATCTACCGCACATCCATCTCCGGCACACTGCTGTTTGCCAACAGGGCTTTTTATATGTTGCTCGGTTATGACAAAGAAGCCATACCGAAACCGGGAGAATTCAACCCACTCCTTCATTATCCGGAGAAAGAGCGACAGAGGTTTTTCCAGGCGATCCTGCGTGAGGGGGAATTACAGGGGTTTGAGAGCAACGTATTCACAAGAAGTGGTGAAACGATCGTAATCAGTGAGTATGCACGCCTGATCCGTGATGAGCAGAATCAGCCAGTATATATAGATGGCGTATTGGATGATATCACCCGCAAAAAGGAGTACGAACGGGAGCTGATCAACGCCCGTGAAAAGGCGGAAGAAGCGGACCGCGTAAAGACCGGGCTTATGGAGAACCTGAGTCATGAGTTCAGAACCCCGATGAACGGAATACTTGGATATGGTGAATTGATGCTTGAAGAGGCAGAAGATCCACAGATCAAGCATTACGCTGAGAAAATCCTTGTATCCTCAAAGCGGTTGATGTCCACCTTGAATAATGTTCTGGATATCTCTCAGTTACAGAGCACCGTACCTGTAGTTTTTGAACCGGTGAATCTTACTGAAGTGATAAAACTTAGTATCTCACACTTTACGCACAGTGCTGCGGCTAAAAATCTGAAACTTGAATCAAGAGTGCCTGAGAGCGAGACACTGATTGCAAGCAATTATGAAATGATCCGTAAGATTCTGAATCATCTGGTGGACAATGCGATTAAGTACACCTTCGAAGGTCGGGTATTGATTGAAGCATTATCACCCCAACCCGATGTTATTGCCATACTGGTTACCGATACCGGTATTGGTATTGCGCCCGAAAAACAGGATATGATTTTTCAGGAATTTCGTCAGGCGAGTGAAGGCATCGGAAGGTATTTTGAAGGTGCGGGCCTGGGACTGAGTATTGCAAAGAAAATGGCACGGCTGCTACATGGCGATATCAGTGTCACCAGCATTCCAGGTAAAGGGAGTACTTTTACCTTTACACTGCCGCTGAATCGTCCGGACGGAAAGAAGA
>JAEXTR010000334.1 GCA_023406915.1 Bacteroidota bacterium | reverse complement strand
GCACCAAACTCACCAAAGGTGCCGATCTGTCTGCCATGAAAAGTAGCACCATGTGCCTGAGCACAATCCTCAATCAGGGGGAGTCCGGTTTTGTCTTTGATGTTCATGATCGCATCCATCTCGCATGGTTTTCCGTACAGGTGCACGATCATCATGGCAGAGGTACGGGGGGTAATGGCTGCTTCTATTTCCAACGGATCAATATTGTAAGTACGGATATCGGGTTCAACCAGAACGGGCTTCAGACCTGCATTCAGAATAGCAAGGATAGTAGCGATGTAGGTATTGGAAGGAACGATGACCTCACTGCCTGCTGGCAGCTCGAGTGCCTTCAATGCCAGGAGTAGCGCATCAAGACCAGATGCCACTCCAATTGTATGGCGCGAACCGGTATATGAAGAAAATTCTTTCTCAAACTCTTTTACTTTGTTCCCCAGAATGTACCAGCCGGAATCAAGAACTTCGGCAAATGCTTTTTTATATGCCTCAGCAAACTGAATATTTGAGTTCAGCAGGCTTTCATATTCAATCATGCTTCCGTTTCGTCCTTATACTCTTCGTAGATATAATCGGCGGGGTCGTACTCATTGGATGAGATCACCAGCAGGACTGCATCTTCACTGAACGAATGCATTATATGCCAGTCCTCAGGCTCAAGGATCAGGCATTGTGAGGGATTATCAAGGGTGTATTCGGTTTTTTCTTTCCCGTTGTTATTATAGACCATGCAGGACCCGTGCACGCAGATGGTAGCCTGAATGGTTTCCTTATGCCTGTGCCCCGCACGGGCTTCCTTTCCCACGCCATAGATATAGTAGACCCGCTTTATGCTAAAGGGGAGCACTTTCTCTACGACCGTAAGACTGCCACGATTATCGGTAATGGTTTTTAAATCAATAAAATACGCCATCAATTCCTCAGAAAAGCCTGTTCATCAAACAGATTGTACACATTTTTCAACTTACGATATACAAATAAAAGGGGAGTTTTCCAACTGACTGGCTCAGGGGATGCGCCGCCTGGTATCAGTTCAGGGTCATACTTATTGATGACCTGATCCAGCTCCCGGAGTCGTCTGATGTATGGCTTATAAAAGATATCGAAGACCTGTTGTGATAGCACCCTTCTTCCCAGTTCTACCTTACCATTGGTATAAAACCGGAGGTAATGGAAATGGTAAAAGATTACCGGAAAGGTCTCACCGGTTATGATGTGCTTCCCAGTCATCCTTCCATTTTCCTGATGGAAATCGTACTGCTGTACATTCCAGGATGCCAAACCGCCTCCCTGATGCTGCAGCACATGGGTGCCGCTGAACCGTTCTGTCCAGTCATCCAGATAAAGCTGATCACCGAACTTACCATCTTCATAGTAGGCGTAGCACCATTCGAGACAGCGGTCACGCCACCACTCCAATGCCTGTCTGCCGCGTTCATCATTCTTTATGGTTACAAACTGTACACAATATTTCCCGCTTTTCACTTCTTTGTTGTATTGTGGTGAATATCGGTGTTCAGTCAGCAGAATCGACTGTTCACCCATTTCAGTGAAGATGGGTTCAGGTGAGGAGTAAAAGAAGAGATCGGCGTCAAGGTAAGTGCACGATTCCACCTGATAGTGATCCAGGACGTAGAGTATGGTCGAAGAGGTGGAAGTCCAGCAGTATTCAGCACGGTTGCGGGTGGGTTTTACTGCCAGCAGTTTTTCATCTTCAAACTCACGAAGTGAAATGATGACTGCGTGCTGCAGGTTCATCGCAGCCAGGATCTTGTATGCCCGATCATCAAAGGCAAAGATATAGAGTTTGAACGCAGGGCAATGCTGCTCCAGGGAATAGTAGAGTGCAAGTCCACGGGAGAGATAGTTCGAATCGAAGAGAGAGCAAAAATTAATCATTGTAATAATCTGTGTTGACAATTCATTGTTGAAGATACAGCGACTGACTGATTCAAAATACTCCGCTTCAGCCGGTCAGACGCCAGAGACAAGTTTTGATAACTTTTCCCTGATGACAGGCAGAAACCGTAGAGAAAAGATACCACGCCTAATGGCACATCGGGCAGCCTGTTCCATTTCCTGGAAGAGGGGTTCATTGAATTGTTGTAATGCGGTCTGCGCAATATGCAGTGCATGTCCGTGCTGTTTTCTGAGCATGGCAAAAGCAAACCCCAGCATCAGGGAGCGGCGAGAAGCAGTACCATTAAATGCTTTCAGAAATTCCATTTCACCCCATCCGGGGGATACCGGTAGAGAGAAAACTGCCAGTTTCGAGAGGAAAGATGAGGGGAAAATTTTATTAGCGTTTCCGGGGGAAATCCTTCGTGAACCCTTTACGGTAATGGATGAGAGAAAGAAATCCTTTCCCTGCATACATTCCAGCACTTTATACAGTTTGTCTTCGCCTTTATATGAATCGATCAGACCGGGCTCAAACTCAGCAATCAGTACTTCATTGATAATGTCGTCGCCAAGATTCTGGAACAGCCTCAGGTCGGTACCCTGTGAGTCGCTCTTAAACCAGTCGACATAATCCACGCCCGCCTTTTCAAGAGCGCTTCGGAGAGCAATATTCTTCACAGAAACCTTCTTGCTGACAAGAAACTTATCTGCAAAAAACCATGGGGTTAGCTTTTCATTTTCCGGCTGCAGAAGACTTGAGCAATAGGGTGACTCAGTGAGATAAAAATCAGTCTCGGTGTTGTCGGTGTCACTGACGGCACTATTAAAAACATAAAGCTTTTTATATCCGCTCCCTTTTTTTTCTGCAAAGGCAAATTCTCTATCATCAGCATCAAACGCAATGCAGATTGCATAGGGAGCGATTGATTTCCATTCATTGTGGATTGCTCCGGATGCGCCAATATCAACAAAAACAGGGGGTCTACTGGTGATTTCAGGTTGTGAGAGGATTTTGCTGATGATCTTCATGGGTTATTCGGTTACTTTCTCTAGCAGGAAGACGGGTAACAGCATAAACAGATTCGGGCAGTGGGATGCGATTGAATCTTTGATCTTACTGCCGGATGATACCGTTTCCAGTGTTTTAACTTTCAATTCTTTTGTTGAGTGAACAAGCGCCAAAAAGTCTGCGATGGAGAGCTGATGGATATGTCCGGTAGAGTACCATGTGTAGCTGAAGAGCATTGGATGGGGCATTCTCCCTTTGAGCAGGAGGTCCAGCCGGTTTTTGTAAAATGCAAAATTAGGGAAGGAAATGATCTGATACTTAGCAATCCTTTTCATCTCCTTCAGCAGTATTTCCGGGTACATCACCATTTGTATAGTCACATTGCAAACCGCGTAATCGAACTGATCTTCTGTAAACGGAAGGGGCTGATCAATATTTGCCTGTATGACGTGGAATCCTTTTTCATTTGCCGCCTGAACCCCAGTGGGAGCGATCTCCACCCCTGTGCAGGTGCAACTCTTTTGTACCTGAAGCAGTTTCATAAGAGAGCCATTTCCACAGCCAAGGTCTACGACAGTAGTATTTGGTTGAATAAGAGCAGCTATCAAGGCATACTCCTTCCTCTCCTCTTCGGGGAATCCAGAGTAGTCGTAATTTCGGTTGTCGTTATGGAGCGGGGAGTTTACCGTGCCCGGCATTTAAATTTTTCTGTTCACTTTACGATAATTGAAGTGGTAATATACCATTTTCCGCAAAAAGGTTAAAAGCAGCGGAAAACCGATGCTAAAAAAAGTGCGGTATTTTTTGAGTATTTGAAAATGATTGCCATTCTTCATTAAATTTCACTTGTGCATTCTGATCGTGGCAACCATTGGGCAGAAATAAGACTTTTTTATATTTGAGATGCTCAAATTTTGAAATTTTACCTCTGTTCTTGAATATTGAAATCTGAAACACAATAGGAGCTTTAAAGCAAATGAGTTTAAATAATAGCATGTTTGAATCTGAATTCTCTGATGAATCCCTTTT
>JAEXTR010000301.1 GCA_023406915.1 Bacteroidota bacterium | reverse complement strand
TGCTAATGTGACCTGGTACTTATCAGTTGACAGAGCCGACCTTCCTGAAGAAGCCATCGCCAAAAATCGTTCTACCTATCGCTCAATTACTGTTGACGGTAAAGAAATCGAATTCACGGATGGTTTTACCGATCTGCATACAGTTTTGTATAAAAAAATTCTGGAAGGTACAGGATTTGGTATAAGCGAAACAAGACCTTCCATTGAGGTAGCTTACGGAATCAGGACCCAAAGTGTTGTGAAAAATCCTGAGATGGTTCACCCATTTGTATTAAATATGGAAAAGGATTAAGTATGGAAAATAAGAACTTTTATGTGAATCAGTATGCGGTTGCTGATGATAACGTCCAAATTGGCGAAGGCACAAAGGTTTGGCATTTTACCCATGTTCAAAGCGGCTCAAAAATTGGCAAAAAATGCGTATTTGGTCAAAACGTAAATATTGGTAATAATGTTACCATTGGTGATTTTGTAAAGATACAAAACAACGTTTCCGTTTATGAGGGTGTAACCCTTGAGGACTATGTTTTTTGTGGTCCATCAATGGTTTTCACCAATATACTTAATCCTCGTTGCAAGTATCCTCAGGTTGGTGCAGAGTTTTACGTTAAGACTCTCGTAAAAGAAGGTGCCTCACTAGGTGCTAATTCTACCATAGTATGTGGAAATACAATCGGTCGTTTTGCCATGGTTGGCGCAGGTTCTGTGGTTACGAAAGATGTCCCTGATTTTGCCCTTGTCGTGGGAAATCCAGCTAAAATTATTGGTTGGTATAGTGAGGGCGGTGAAAGACTGAAGTTTGATCAGGATGGTTTTGCGACTTGCTCGAAATCTGGAGTGAAATACCAACTTCAGGATGGGCTTGTAAAAGAAGTCAAATAATACTGTCTGATAATGATTATTCTCATAACCGGTGGTGCCGGCTTTATTGGTTCGAATCTTGCTGAAGCTTTGATTGCTGAAGGACATTCCGTTCGGATTATTGATAATCTTGCTACTGGTTATAAGTCGAATATTGAGGGTATCCAATATAAAGCAGAGTTTTTAGATGGGGATATCCGTGATATTGAAATTGTCATGGATGCAGTCTCTGGTGTAGATGCTGTAGTCCATTTGGCTGCATTACCAGCAGTGGTACAATCTATAGAAAATCCTCTATCTACTTTTGATGCGAATATCAAAGGGACGGTGAATCTTTTAAGTGCGTGCAGGGAATTAAATGTGAAACGGTTTGTGTATGCTTCCTCTGCTGCTGTGTATGGTGATGTGAAGGTAATGCCTGTTACAGAAAATACACCAACTTTGCCGATTTCACCTTATGGGATTGATAAATTGTCTGGTGAGTATTATTGCCGGTTCTTTCATAATAATTATGGGCTTGAGTCGGTAGTCATACGTGCTTTTAATGCATTCGGACCCAGACAGGATTCAAAATCGTATTATTCATCCGTGATACCGAAGTTTATCTCCCGGATGTTGAGGGGTGAGCGCCCACTGATCTACGGTGATGGGGAACAAACCCGAGATTTTACATATATTGCAAACATCGTACACGCTATTAAACTTGCCCTATTTGGCACACCGAAGCAATTTGGTGTCCCGATAAATTGCGCCACCGCAAAAACGGTATCGCTGAATCAACTTGTTTCAATCTTGAATGATCAGTTGCACACTGATCTCCAACCCGAGTACCTTCCTCCTGTTCAGGGTGATATTAAGCATTCCTCTGCTGATATCTCACTTGCCGAACAAATCTTATCCTATCAACCTATTGTTCCGTTCGAGACCGGTATTAAAGAAACGATTGAGTATTACCGTAATCTTTGAATTTTATTTTGGATTGTTTAAAGAGAATTCATAACTTTTAAATATACTTATAGGTCATGATGGCGGGCTCGCGTCCATCAGAAGTTAACACGCACATTTTATTGGTGGCTTAGATGGCTTTTCTGCCTGAGTCAAAGAGTCATATAGGTAAATATCAGAGGTTTGTATGCGCTTTCTCTGTATTGTGATTTTTGTTTTGGTCTCGAATTCATCCTTGTTTGGTCAATTGCTTGCAAGTGAAAATTTCGATGCCCCTGCTGGCGTAGAAATAGTAGGGACCCTGCCTGGTTGGGCATTCACTTTTAACACGTCTGTTCCATTCTTGGTTGATAATTCCGGTTTAACTTTTAGCGGCTATTCGCTTAGTGGTATCGGAAGAGCTGCAAAAGTTGAAGCACAGGCTTCAGCAGATGATATTGAACTGGGCTTTAGTTCAAAGAGTTCAGGGTCAATCTATGTCAGTTTTATGATGAATGTTACGAGTACTGCAGGAGCTGTTTATTTCACTGGGCTTCGTCAGTCATCCCCAAGTTCTGTTTTTTCTCAGCTGTCAGTTCAAGATCAAAGTGGCACAAGTTATAAGTTTGGACTCCGTGGCAATTCTAGTGGATCTGCAACATATTCAGCTGGTAATTATAATTATAATACAACATACCTTGTTGTAATAAAGCATCAGTTTGTTTCCGGTACTGTAAATGATATTTCCTCGCTTTATGTCTTTACAGACAATATTCCAGAAACTGAACCTGGTTCTCCTGTTTTGAGTGTTACACCTTCTGGTGGAACTGATGCTGCCTCTCTGAGTTCATTTATTTTGGATCAAAATGGTAGTGCTGCCAACTGCATCATAGATGGGATCCGCATTGCCACCACCTGGGCAAATGCACCTCTCCCCGTTGAACTGACCTCCTTTACCGCTCTCGTCACAAAATACAACGTACAGCTGAATTGGAAAACCGCTACTGAAATGATGAATCACGTTTTCGAGGTTGAGCGCAGCCTGGACAAATCAAACTGGGAAAAAGTTGGATTTGTGCAAGGTAATGGAAACAGTAATTCACCAAAGCAGTATAGTTTTGAGGAAAGGATTAATGGGGCAGGCAACCTGTTTTACCGGCTAAAGCAGATTGATACGGATGGAACAGCAGAGTATTCAGAGCCAATTGAAGTTCTGGTGGCAATGCCAAGAATGGTAGAACTGCATCAGAATTATCCAAATCCTTTCAATCCTGTAACGAATATCAGTTACTCTTTACCTGAAAGGACATCTGTACTTCTTCGCGTTTTTGATGTTTCCGGTCAGTTGGTGCAAACGCTGGTCCATGGGTTTCAGGAGGCTGGTGTTCATACAGCTTCGTTCAATGGTGAAGCACTCCCAAGCGGGATGTACTTTCTGAATTTGCAGACTCCATCCGGAATGGAAACCAGGAAAATCCAGTTGATCAAATAAAGGACTTAAAACCCCTGTTTTTATGAAAAGGCAACTACAATCCAAATTGTGTTGCCTTTTTTGTTTTAAATTTCCCCTGTATTTGTGAGACCGAAAATTCTTCATTATTTCTCATCCTTTATCTCGTAAACTGTTTTCATCCTTCACACAATTTTCATACATTTATTGTTTAGATTTAATCAAAATCTAAATAGGTCATTTTTTGACCCCTTAGTGAACTTTTTGAAGTTTATAGTTCTTCTTAGCATTATATCCTTTGTTTTATACCTTTATCTCATTATTTTTTGACGTGCTGGATATACATTTTTACCATCTGTTAATCTCTGCTGTGTGCTACCCTTATGGCATTTCAATCCGTAATGCTATTGGGGTAAATACCATCTATTCATCTTCGTATCAATCATTGGTAAAGGGTTCCTATGACCAATAGTTACTTAGACTTTTTCTTCCGTCTCCGGTTGCCCATCCTTGTTTTTGTCGCGCTTGGATCATTCGCTGTCACATATTTCCTAACCCGTCCTGAACGTGAAAACGTTGGCTACACTCCCGATCAGCCTATTGCGTTTTCCCATAAACTGCATGCCGGGGATATGAAGATTGACTGCAAGTACTGCCATACTGGTGTTGAGAAAACACGTTTTGCCGGCATCCCGTCTGCCTCAGTCTGTATGAATTGCCATAAGATTGCCCGTGTGGATAAGCCCGAAATTATTAAACTGAAAGAGTATTATGAGCAGGGGAAACCGATTCCCTGGAAACGGATACACAAAGTACCCGATTACGCTTTCTTCAATCACTCTGCCCACGTATCAAAGGGGATTGAGTGCGCTTCATGCCACGGCAATGTGGAAGTGATGGAGAAAGTAGGGCAGGTGAATACCTTTACCATGGGTGCCTGTCTTGATTGCCACAGGAATGCTCCTCAGAAGCTTACTTATTTAAAGAATGTAAAGAAGGGTCCAGAAGATTGCTGGGCTTGTCATCGTTAGAAGGTGCACAGTATGAAAAGAAAGAAATTCTTTATCCTTGCCGGCACTGCACTTGCAGGGCTGATGTCATTCCGCATCTATCCATTCCAACGGACTCAGCAGGAAACGACGAAACAGAAAAAAGTCTCGGTTCGTATCAATCCACTGGCAGTTCACAGAAAATCCGGAGGTAGTAAGTAATGTCTGATCAGATAAGACCAACGAATAACGATTCGGCTCCCGAATACTGGCAGAGTCTTGAACAGTATTACAACGACCCCAGCATTGCAGAGGCGAAGTCACATGAGTTCGGCAAAGGGGTTACCGATGATTTTGATCCGGAAAAGAATCTCTCCGGGCTCTCACGCAGAAAGTTTTTTGCTCTGCTTGGCACATCTGCTGCCGTAGTTGCAGCCGGATGCTCAGATTATCGCGATAAAGGTGAAATCGTTCCTTATAATCAGAAACCTGAAGATATAACCCTCGGTGTAGCCAATCATTATGCATCTACCTGTACCTCATGCGGGCTCGGTTGTGGTATTCTGATTAAAACCCGCGAAGGCAGACCTATTAAAGTTGATGGAAATCCTGATCACCCTGTGAATAAAGGAAAAATTTGTTCCATCGGTCAGGGATCAATCATAAACCTGTATGATCCAGCGAGGTTGAAAGAACCGGTGAGAAATGCAGACGGAACATCCCGTACTGTCACTTGGAAAGAAGCAGATGAATCCATCATGCTCAACCTCCTTACTGTCTCAGGTGAGCTTGCAATAATTACTGAACCCGTTACTTCACCTGCAAAAGCAAAGCTGCTGCAAGATTTTTCCGCAAAGTATCCTGCAACCCGAATTTATTCATACCGTCAGTTTGATGACAACACTGCTTCAAAGGCATGGAGTGCCTCATATGGTATCACATCAAGACCAGTTGTCCGCTGGGATAAAGCAGATGTAATCCTTACCCTGGAAGCAGACATCCTTGGCACAGACGGAAACCGCGTTGAACAGATGCGCCTCTTTGCAGAAAGAAGATCTGTCTCTGATGCGAAAAAGTTTAATCGGCTGTATGCAGTCGAAGGTAACATGAGTGTCACAGGCATGAATGCCGATTATCGTTTGCGGTTGCGCACTGATAAGCAGTATGATTTTGTAATGGCACTTATTAACGAGCTTGTCACCCGCAAGGGTGTTTCTGCACCTGAAACCCTGCGCAGCAAAGCATCAGGGTTTTCACTTCAGGAAGTTGCAAAGAGTGCGGGCATGGATACCATCGCTCTCACTGCTCTGGTAAACGATCTTGCTGCAAACCGTGGAAAGGGAATTGTGTACGCAGGTACTGCCCAGCCTGGGCATGTTCATCTTGCCGTGAATGCCCTTAATGAAATACTCGGTAACACAACTGTTTATGCAGCTGATGAAGCACCAGTTTTGTATGAACTGAATGATGCCAGTGAGGATATCTTTGCACTGGTTAGTAAGATGAATGCAGGCAAAGTCGGCATGATTGTACATCTTGATGTGAATCCTGTCTACACCCTTCCGCAGTCAGTTGGATACGCCAGTGCATTGAAGAAGGTTAAAACCTCAGTTACCATTACTGAATTTGAAACGGAGACCTCTCTCCTCAGCGGTTGGGTACTTCCGAAAAATCATACGTTCGAGTCATGGGGGGATACTCACACCCGTGCAACTATTTATTCATTACAGCAACCCGTAATTGATCCATTGTATACCACCCGTCAGGCAGAAGCAGTCTTACTGCACTGGATAAACGGTGGTGAGTTTAATCCAATTGCATATCATACTTACCTCAAAGGTTTCTGGGAAACCACTATTTTTCCGCTGGTTAATCCAGGTGTATCATTTGACCGTTTCTGGACTGGTTCTCTGCATGATGGCGTTGTGGTTACGGCTGCAAAACCAGCAATCAACTATACTATTAAACCTGAATCGTTAGCTTCATTGCCTGGTAAAACTGCTGTATCTGGTATGGCACTGGTCATCAAGGAAAGCTATCACCTTGGCGATGGTAAGTATGCCGGCAATGGATGGTTGCAGGAACTTCAGCATCCAGTCTCAAAGGTTACCTGGGATAACTACGCCGCCATAAGTGTTAACACCTCAAAGAAATTGGGCGTTAAAACCGAAGACCTTATTGAAGTAAAGAATGGTTCACTTACCCTTACGCTCCCGGCGTTGATTCAACCCGGACTTGCTGACGACACTATTGTTATCGAAACCGGGTATGGTCGTACAATATCTAACGTGGTCACCCGTAATGTTGGTTTCAATGCCAATACACTGCTTAGTACAAAGGGGGTTTCGCCCTTCCTTTATACAGGCGTCTCGGCGATCAAAGCCTCGGGCAGCTATGCACTGGCATCAACTCAGGATCACTACATATATGATGATGAGCTGATTAAAGACCAGGCGCACAAACGAGAGATCGTTCGTGAAGGCACCTTGATCATGTTCAATAAAGATCCTGAATTCCTGAAGAAAGGGAAGATGCAGGAGCTGAAGCAGGAAATGGACGAGAAGTATCAGATTTACACGCCTCATAAGTTTGAAGGCAATAAATGGGCAATGGCTATTGATCTTAACAAGTGCACCGGATGCGGTGACTGTACTATTGCCTGCAATATTGAAAACAATATACCAGTTGTTGGTAAAGATCAGGTCATCGATAATCGTGAAATGGCATGGATGCGCATTGATCGGTACTATTCTGGCGAACCCGATGATCCAAAGGCAAGCTTCCAGCCCATGCTTTGTCAGCATTGTGATCAGGCACCTTGTGAAAACGTTTGCCCTGTTGTAGCCACCACTCACAGCAGCGACGGACTCAATCAGATGGTCTACAATCGCTGTGTTGGTACCAGATATTGTTCAAACAACTGTCCGTACAAAGTGCGGCGCTTCAACTTCTTTGATTTCCGTGATCATTTTGCCAAGGGTGTTTATGCTGATTCCACAATTCAGCTTATGAACAATCCTGAAGTAACAGTCCGTTCACGCGGCGTTATGGAAAAGTGCACCTTCTGCGTGCATAAAATTGCGGAAGCCCGTTCAATTGCAAACAATGAGAACCGTCCTATTAGGGATGGGGAAGTCGTCAGTGCATGTGAGGCAGCATGCAGCGCCAGTGCAATCACCTTCGGCGATGCCAATGATCCGGAATCACGGGTAGCAAAACTGAGAGAGCACTCACTCGGATATGTTGTCCTACAGGAATTCAACATCAAACCCAATGTAACTTACATTGCCAAACTCAGGAATACACATTCGGAGAACGCATAAGTGAATATTGATTACTCAAAAGAACTGCCGGTTGTTGAAGGTCGGTTGACGCTTGCTCAGATCGAAGATCTGATAGCCAAACCGATGAATGAACGGCCAAACAGAAAGTATTACATCGCACTCTCGTTCACGCTCTTCCTGCTGATGATTGGTGTGGTCTCTCTCGGACTCACCTTTTATTACGGTATCGGAATGTGGGGAAACAATCAGCCGGTTGGCTGGGCGTTTGACATCGTGAACTTTGTGTTCTGGGTGGGTATTGGTCACGCCGGAACGCTGATCTCGGCGATTCTTTTTCTACTGCGTCAGAAGTGGAGGACCGGTATTGCACGTTTCGCAGAGGCGATGACGATTTTCGCCGTTATGTGCGCAGCTATTTTTCCGGTCGTGCACACTGGTCGCCCCTGGCTTGCAGGATATCTCTTCCCGTATCC
>JAEXTR010000046.1 GCA_023406915.1 Bacteroidota bacterium | reverse complement strand
GAGGTAAAATACCAAGGTGCGAAGACTTCTGTGGAAAAACTGCAGGAATTTGTTCAATCATATGAGAATCAGTTTAATAAACTTCCCACGTCTATGATTGAGTTCGGTAGACTAAAAAGAAGTAGAGAAGCACTTGAAAAGCTCTATCTCCTTGTTGAAGAAAAATATCAGGAGGCGTTGATTAATGAGCAATCGCAACCTGGGAATGTTCTTGTCATTGATCAGGCAAGAAGACCTATTACACCTGCAAAGCCAAACAGGATGCTTATTGTGCTGACAGGTTTTATCTTAGGGCTAGGAATTGCCCTGACGTATGCCTTCCTCCGTAATTATTTTGATAATACTGTAAAGACTCCTGAAGATTTGCAACAGAGGAATGTAAATGTACTCACATGGATCCCGATGATTGAACATGTTGAGCAAAGCGGTCAGGATTTTGAGTTTATTGTTGCCAAGAAGCCTGATTCGATTCCAAGTGAAGCTTTCAGAGCTTTAAGAACAAGAGTACAGTTCGCAAGAGTTGATAAAGAAACAATGAAAGTTATCCTGGTCACTTCATCAGCTCCATCTGAAGGAAAGACTACGATATGCGCTAATCTTGCAGGTAGTTTTGCCCAGTCCAACAAAAGGGTACTTCTTATTGACTGTGATCTGCGGAAACCAAGGGTACATTCGTTTTTCAGAGTTAACAGATATCCCGGCTTAGTAGATCATTTGTTTGATCAGGTGGCAATTGAAGATATCATTCGTAGCACAGAAATTCCGAATCTTTCGTTTATCAGTTCTGGAACTATACCTCCAAATCCAGCTGAATTACTTGAATCTGAGAGGTTCCATGAGTTTCTAAAGCAAATTCAAATGGATTATGACTATGTGCTTCTTGATTCACCTCCGATAGTTGCAGTAACAGATTCCGAGATACTTTCAAGAATCGCAGATGGGACAATTCTTGTTGTTTCTGCAAATACCACGGAATACGAGCTTATGGATCGTGCTGTTGATATTCTCAGACAGAATGATACCAATTTTATCGGTACGGTACTGAATAATTTTGTATACAAAGCCTCATACGGCTCATATTATAAATACTACTATTATTACAGCAGACCGGCTAAGGCAAATGCTGATAAGCCAAAACTGCCAACAAAAAAAGTATAAAACCAATTGGGACCGGATGAGAACCATCCGGTCCCATTATTATGATTATTTAGCGAGATAATATGGTGTACTCCGTATCCGGAGTGAGAAACTCCTTTCTTATCTTCCTCCTCATTGTTCTATCCCCGATGATTTTTGCCCAACCCAATTACGGCGAAAGAACCCAGTTTTTCAGTCAGGACTCTACTCAGCAGGCGATCGCATTTAACGTGGTTGCCACTGATGGCAGCATCAACGAAGAGGAATATATACTTGGTGCTGGCGATGGGTTTTTAGTGTCCATCAGTGGTTTGCAAGAGAACAACACTATTTCCCGGATTGATTATGAGGGGAAGCTATACATTCCTGGAATCGGTGGTGTCGTCCTGAAGGATTTGTCACTGCGGGATGGTAAAAAGAGAATTGATTCACTGGTAAATCGTTTTTTTCGGAATGTATCCGTATTTATTTCATTGGTTGAAATAAAAAAGATTAAAGTTTCCTTACATGGAAAGGTTGTGAAGCCGGGTTCATTCTCTGTCTTTGCAAATACAAGGTTAAGCGATCTTGTATCAATTTCTGCCGGATTACAAAAAAGTGCTGATATTAGAAACGTCAGAATAACTGGTAAGCAGGGTGATAATCGATCTTATGATCTTCTTTCATTTCTCCGAAAGGGTAGTCTACAGTCAAATCCATATCTCAAAGAAGGCGACTTTGTTTACTTCGATGTAATTGATAAGCTTGTTACCATTGCCGGAGCAGTTAAGTATCCTGCCGATTATGAACTTATTGAAGGTGAAGATGCCTCCCATTTAATCGATGTTGCAGGAGGTTATTTAGCGAAGGCGAAACCAGATACCATTGAGTTAGTAAGGTTTGTTAGTGATAAAATCCAGCAGAGTTTTTATTTCACCAAAGCACAGATTGATAATGGTGATGTGAAGCTGCAGAACAGAGATATTATTATCGTCCGTGAATATTCTGAGTATTTAAAAGAAAATATAGTTGAAATTAGAGGAATGGTACAATCACCAGGAATCTATAAAATTATTGATAACAAAACGACACTTACTGAAATCATCAGTGAAGCAGGAGGTTTTACTGAAAAGGCGTCCCTTACGGATGCGAAGCTTTACCGCTTCGAGGGAATTGACGGAACGGATCTGGAGTATGATAGGTTAAAGCTGATCCCAAGAGCTGATATGACTGATGAAGAGTACTCTTATTTTAAGACAGCATCAAGACAGAGGCGTGGGGCTGTAGTTGCTGACTTCGTTACATTGTTTGGGGGTGGAGAGGGAATAGAAGATATTGTCTTGAAACGCAACGATGTTATCACAATACCAGAAAAGAAGAATTATATCGTTCTTTCAGGTCAGGTAATGAATCCAGGACTAATTGAGTACAACCAGTCATACACTGTTGAGGACTATATTCGTCTGGCTGGCGGCTTTGGTTGGAGAGCACTAGAAGGGGATATAATGGTTATCCGTGCAAATAGCGGTGAATGGGTTGAACCGGAAGATGTCGATGTATTACGGCCTGGAGATACAATCTGGGTCCCTGAAGACCCACCAGGACCAAAATTCTGGGATGTATTCCAGTCAACGCTAATGATTTTAGGTCAGGTTGCAACTGTGGTTGCTGCTACAGTTGCAGTAATAGTGAGTACCAAATAGTGAAGCTACAAGAAATTCTCAGACTCGTTCTACTCAATTATAAGAAAATATTTCTTTTAACGATTACCGGTACTGTAGTGTTTACAGTGTTGTTATATCTTTTTTACCCCCTCACGTTTACAAGCACTTGTGTTTTACTTCCACCTGAGCAAAAGACAGGGTCATCATTGTCCGGACTTTTGGCAATGGGAGGTGGTGATCTTAATAATCTTATACCCGGTGCGGGAAAAACGAATTCTCAACTCTATGCTGAAATTCTGAAAAGCAGAACAGTAGCGCTTGAGGTAGTGGGTAAATATAATCTAGTGGATTTTTACGGGTCAGATGATACACTTGATGCAGCCACAGAGCTGCGAAAGAATCTCATAATTGAAGTAACAAAAGAGTCAATTCTAAAAGTGTCGGTAGCTCTTAGCACTGGCCCCGGCGGCAGAATTTCATCTGAAAAGGATTCCGTAAAGAAACTGGCAGCGATTGTCACAAATGGTTTTATTGCAGCATTAGATAGAGTTAACAGGGAAAAACTCTCTTCTACCGCAAAAAAGGCACGCATTTATCTTGAAGGGCAGTTAGGCAAGACAAAATTATCTCTTGACTCAGCAGAATCTGCTCTCGCGGTTTTCCAGAAAGAATCGAAAGCAATCTCATTACCAGAACAGCTAAACGCTGCCATTGAAACTGCTGCACAACTTAAAGGAGAGATTATTTCCACGCAGATCAATCTTGGATACCTTAGTCAGAATCTCAGTTCGGATAATCAAATGATTCTTAGCCTGCAGAAGAAACTACAGGCACTGGAACAACAGTATAGCAAGATAGAAAACACAAATAAAGATTTTTTACTAAATTTCTCATCAGCTCCTGAATTGGCATTGAAGCTAGCTGACTTAACGAGATCAGTTAAAATATTAAATCAGGTCTATGTCCTGCTGCAGCAACAGTATTTTCAGGAAAAACTTCAAGAGAATAAAGATATACAAACGGTTGACGTCCTTGATGAAGCAATCCCAGAAAAGAAGCCGTCATCACCACGCACACTCTTCTCAGCGTTCATGGTCTTTGTAACTTTGTTTTTAATAGTGCTTTTTGGATTGATGAGAAAACAGAAACAGCTTTCAGAATTTCCGAAAATAGGATAGAATCACGTATGTATAAACCAACTGCGGTTATCACCGGCGGTGCCGGATTTCTTGGATCTCACCTTTGTGATAAACTATTAAAGGCAAACTGTAGGGTCATTTGTGTTGATAACCTACTCACCGGTGATCCCGATAACATTGCCCACCTCTTCGGCAACAATGATTTTGAGTTCATCAAGCATGATGTCACCAACTATATTTTTATTCCTGGCAGAGTTGATTATGTACTACATTTTGCATCACCAGCCAGTCCGATCGACTATCTTCAGCTTCCGATTCAAACACTGAAAGTTGGATCACTCGGGACTCATAAAGTGCTCGGACTTGCCAAGGAAAAGAAAGCCGTCTTTTTACTGGCGTCAACATCAGAAGTGTATGGTGATCCAGCTGTGCACCCACAACCTGAAACATACTGGGGGAATGTTAACCCAACAGGGCCAAGAGGGGTATATGATGAGGCGAAACGATTTGCTGAAGCAATGACCATGGCATACCACCGGTATCACGGGGTTGATACGCGTATAGTCAGGATATTTAACACCTATGGACCCAGGATGCGAATCAACGATGGGCGTGCACTTCCTGCATTCTTCTCACAAGCGATTTTGGGGAGGGATTTAACGGTATTTGGTGATGGTTCTCAAACAAGGAGCTTTTGCTATGTTGATGATCTGGTCGAAGGTATCTACCGCTTACTTATGTCAAAGGAATCCGATCCTGTGAATATAGGTAACCCTGAAGAGATCACCATAAAAGAATTTGCTGAGGAAGTAATTTCTCTGATGGACTCAAAAAGTAAAATCATCTACAAAGAGCTGCCTGAAGATGATCCAAAGG
>JAEXTR010000135.1 GCA_023406915.1 Bacteroidota bacterium | reverse complement strand
GCAGGACAAGATCCCCGCCCACGAGACTTACCATTCAGCTGGGATCAGCGGCACACTCTGAACTTCACCGTTGTGTACGCAGAACCTGAAAACTATGCGTTTAGTCTTATTGGCAGATATGGCAGCGGTCAGCCCTACACCCCAGTGATTGGTTCGGGATTTGGTGCGTCACAGGAAGTGAATTCAGGCAGAAAGAATAACTATTTCCTGCTTGATGCAAGAGCAGAAAAGTATTTCGATATCGGGTTTGCCGGATTCAGCGTTTTTATGCGTGTATTCAATGTACTGAATACATCTTATGTGAATGGATTTGTTTTCAGTTCTACCGGCAGTCCTGATTATACACTTACCCCATCTGAATCCAGGGCAGCATTGTATGATCCGAGCAGGTATTACGAGCCGAGGCGAATTGAAATTGGCATTTCTTTCAGGAGTTTATAATGATGAGAAAAAGCAGAATGCAAAATATCCGTGTTGCATGGAAATTGTTCATCCTTTTTTTGGTGCTGCAACCTATATGGCTTCACGCACAAACACTGGTACCGGTTGTGCCACCTGAAAAAAGGGGAGCTATTGATGCTGAAAGGAGCGGATTACACGATGCGAATCTGATCCGCACAGTATTCTATAATTATGGCATGGTAGGTGATTATCCACCTGACCCAATCAACGTTGATCTTTCCATTTTTCACTCTGTTGAAATTCCAAAGGGTTCTGGTGAGAATTACAGCGACGGTACTACTCCATTTGTTCTTGCTGAGGTTACTCAGAACTCCGGATCAAAGGCGTACATCATGGAAACCGGGTTTCGTGAGCGGCAGGGAACAAGTCCGATCACCAGCAAGACAATGAGGTTTGAACCACGTCCTGGTTACTTCCAGAATGATCCGACGATCAACAAGGCACGATCAGTTGCCCTGAGCAATGATAATCGTACCTGGCCAGATAAATGGGAAGATAAACTGACGGACATGGACGATCCAGGCTGGGCTGGTTATTGGAACGGGTACTTTGGTAAAGAACCGCGTGCTGACCAGGAAAGTTATGTTGTTTATGATGATAATTATTACGATGCATGGTCCTACTATCCGGATGCCAGGGATAATACCAGGCGCGGACTTGGATTGCGAGTGGAGCAGAGGGGGTTCCAGTGGAGTAATCCACAGGCAGGGTATGTTATATTTTTCCATTATGATATTACCAATGAGGGAACAACCTCCTATAATAATAACGTAATATTTGGTCTGTATATGGATTCAGGCGTTGGTGGATCAGGTATCGGGGCAGATGGTGTAGCTGAATCTGATGATGATAACGCTTTTTTTGACCGTGAAGCAGGACTTAATCTGGTTTACACATGGGATAAGTCAGGCAATGGTGCACGTGGTAAAACCGGTTATCTTGGTTACTCATATATGGAGACACCGGGCAATCCATTTGATCTGATTGATAATGATGATGACGGAATCAGAAATGAAAAACGGGACAGTGGGCCGGGAATGCTGATTATGGGGCAAGATGCCATCAGAAACTATGTTACCGCGAATTATGACCTGCTAAAGCTCGAAAAGTTTTATGGCCCACTTACGCAACGTCCTGCATTTATTCAGGGGGTCTGGTATACTGGTGATGAAGATATGGACTGGATCGCGGAGTTCAACGATGCTGGTGCTGATGGCGTTTTTGGTACAAATGATACAGGTGAAAAGGACGGAATTCCTACACTTGGTGAAGCCAATTTTGATAAAACCGATATAGATGAGTCAGATCAGATTGGATTAACAGGTTTTAAGATGAACCGCATCAAGGCAGGGGCAGGAAGTCCCACGAATGTTGTTGACCAGATTGTCTTTTTTGATGATGGGAAACAGTGGCCCAAAAGATTATTCAATATTTTCACAACTCCGGATAGTTCTTTTGATGCTCCACTTGTGATGAACTACAATATCGGGTTTCTTTTTGCTTCTGGTCCCTTTATTCTTGATGCAGGTAAAACTGAGCGTTTCAGCCTTGCACTTGGATTTGGTCAGGATTTGCGAGAATTGAGAACCACTACGAAAGTAGTGCAACAGATTTACAAGGCGAACTACCAATTTGCAGTTCCCCCTCCCATGCCCACCCTGAAAGCATATGCCGGGGATAAGTATGTGCAGCTCATGTGGGATAATGCTGCGGAGAGAGCTTACGATCCTATCACCAACAACAATGATTTCGAAGGTTATCGGGTTTACAGGAGTACTGATCCTGCATTCCTTGATCCCCAGGTTATTTACACAGGTACAGGCACGCGTCCTATCGGGAACGGTAAACCTATTGCCCAGTATGACCTTATAAACGGAATCGCCGGTTTCACCAGAACAACTGTTGAAGGAGTTGCCTATTTCCTTGGTGAGGATAATGGAATCACCCATTCTTTCAGGGATACAAATGTTGTGAATGGTCAGCTGTACTATTATGCCGTGTGTGCCTTTGACCGTGGTGTTGATTCAGTTGAAATCTACCCGTCAGAGAATGCAATAGCTGTGTCCAGAACACTACGTGGTGGGACTGTACTGCCAAAGAATGCTGTGCAGGTAACGCCGAATACAACCCTCGCCGGATATCAGGAAGCAAAGACACTGAACCTTGTTCACTCAAAAGGGAATGGATCTGGTAATGTAAAAATTATCATTCTCAATTCCGCCGAAGTACCTGCAGATAATATATTCAGAATAGAATTTGAAAATGCAAAGGATTCCGTGCGCGCATTTTCCTATAACCTGATAAATGAAACAACCAAGGACACGGTATTCATGTTTGGGTATGACCTTGATGGTATGGGTACAGGTCCTGTAGGAAACGGTATACTGCCAGTCATAACAACACCATTGACGATGCTGCTGGATTCAGCAAATACCGGACTTCTTAAGTCAACTGCCACCAATATTCCTCTGAAGATGAGATATGCTCCTGGTTTACCAATTTATCAGAGAAGACCCGGTTTTCCGGAGAACATTGATATAACATTCAGCAACAGTGTGCTTGATACATCTGTTGCTGCTGTAGGATTACCAGCCAGACCTGTTAAGTTCAAGGTAACTGCGAAAACAGCAAATGGTGATATGAAACTGAAATTCAGATTCAGGAGCACTGCGAATGACGGAACGCTTCAAAATCATGCAGATTATCTTGAGATTCTGACTGCATCATATAGTAATCCAAATGAACTGAGAGCTACCTGGAGGGTAGAAGTGGATACTGCTGGTATGTCTGGTGTCCCAATAGTTCCAGCTTCCTCTGGTGATGAATTCAGAATCAGATTACAGATACCATTCTCCAGCGAAGACAACTTTACCTTTGCCACAAAAGCGCAGCACATAGATGCTGACGATGCGAAACGGGATTTCAATGAAAAACCGTACGTCGTTCCTAATCCATACGTGGGTGCTGCATCATTTGAACCACAAAGGTTTGCTGTGATGGGGCGTGGTGAACGAAAAATCGAGTTCAGAAACATCCCTGCAAACTGCACGATAAGAATATATACCGTTGCTGGTGAGCTTGTCCAGACACTGAGGCACGATGGAAACATAAACAATGGTGTCGTTCCATGGGACCTCCGGAATATGGACAAAATGGAAATTGCCCCAGGACTTTACATCTACCATGTGGATGGGGGAAGTGCTGGTACATTTATTGATAAATTTGCAGTGATTAAATAAAGGAGAGTGATGAAAATGAAACGGAATATCAATACTGCCGCTCATCGTTCCCTGATTACCGCACTCTGCTGCGTACTGTTCGCTGGTATGGCTTTTGGTCAGAGCAAGACAGGAACTACCATAGGCCAGTTCCTAAAAATTGAGCCCAGCGCCAGAATTGCTTCCATTGGAAATGCCGGGGCAGCGTTGTATGGTGATGCGTCAGGAATCTTCTACAATCCTGCAAGTCTAGGCAGGATTGGCGGGGCTGATGTGGAGTTTTCCTATAATAAATGGCTGGCTGATATTACCTACAACTATGTAGCCGCTACCTATAATGCCGGTTCTATTGGAACATTTGCATTGATTGGAACTTCGCTCAACTCCGGTGAAATGGATGTCCGGACGGTTGAACAACCTCTTGGGACCGGTGAAAGATTCACTGTGAACGATATAGCGATTGGGATTGGCTACGGTCTCATGCTAACAGACCGGGTATCGATAGGAATTCAGGTCAATTATGTAAGCGAGGCAATTTGGCATAGTAGTCTAGCCACATTTGGTATTAATTTTGGTGTACAGTATCAACTGTTAGACGAAAAATTCACTATTGGTGCCAGTGTCGCAAATTTTGGCGGAAGGGCTTCGTATGAAGGGAGGGACTTGTACCTAAACTATGACTTCGATCCCAAAAAGTTTGGTGATAATGATCAGCTACCTGCAATGCTCCGCACTGATGGCTATTCTTTGCCCACAATTTTCAGGGCTGGTGCGTCATACGTATTCGATTTTGATACTGACTATCAGCTGCTGGTATCGGCTGACGCCATACACCCCAACGATAATTCAGAAAGCATTGCGGTGGGCGGAGAATTGACCCTGTTTAATCTACTGGCTCTCCGTGGTGGTTACCGGAACCTTTTCCTGACGAATGCAGAAGGCGGTGCTACCTTTGGTGCCGGTATTCATTTTATCATGGGTGGGGGATATGATGTACGTTTTGATTATGCATTTGCAGATCATGGCTTACTTGAACAAGCACATCGTATCACCGTTGGTATAGGAATGAAATAATCACTTCAATGAATGAAGGAAAATGCTTATGCTCCCAAAACTGAAAATGCTTATACTGATTATTACCCTGTATCTGTCCGCGGCAGACTGCATCGCACAAACCCAACAAGCGGATATTTCCTTTCCATTTCAGGGTGTCATTAAGCACAACCTTTCAGTTGAAGAGAGACAGCTTCTCGATACACTGCAGTATAAAACATTTCTCTATTTTATTCACGAAATAAATCCTGAACTGGGATTGGTGAAGGACCGCACTGCATCGTGGTCAGCAATAAGTATCGCAGCCATGGGCTTTGCATTACCGGTATATGGTATCGGTGCTGAAAAAGGATGGATCAGCCGGGAGGAAGCGGCAAGAATCACGCTTACAATGCTGAGATTTTTGATCAATTCAGAACAGAGTACTGCAAAGGATGCGACTGGTTATAAAGGATTTTATTACCACTTTCTCGATTTCCATACTGGGAAACGCACATGGAACAGTGAACTCTCTACCATAGATACTGCACTTTTGCTTGCAGGCATCATTTTTGCACGACAGTACTTTCATAATGAATGTGAAACTGAAAACGAGATTCGGGATATTTCCGAAAATCTGATTCACAGAGTTGCATGGGATTTTATGCTGATTAAAGATAATGGGAAATACCATAACTCTGTTTCAATGGGATGGTATCCTGAATCAGGCTTCCATCACATGGGTTGGAAAGGATATAATGAAGCGTTACTCCTATACATAATTGCGGCGGGAACAAGCCTCAGCGATCCTCAGACTACTTATAGAAGTTGGTTGGAGAGTTATGACTGGTTTACTCCCTACGAAGGATTGTCACATGCTGCCTTCCCGCCGTTGTTTGGTCATCAGTATACGCAGATGTTTATCGACCTTAGACATATCCGTGATGAATATATGCGTGAAAAGGGCATAGACTATTTTCAGAATTCCGGGATTGCAGCTCATGCTCAACGGAGATATTCCATAGAGAATCCCCTTGGCTGGAAAGGTTATGATTCGCTTGTATGGGGCATTACTGCCTGTGATGGCCCGGGTGAAGCATTTAACACAGACACGCAAAAATTTCTTGATTATGCGGGCAGAGGGACCAGTGGTGGCAGCCATCATTACTTTGATGATGGAACCATTGCGCCAACTGCAGCTATTGCATCCTTACCATTTGCTCCGGAAATCGTACTTCCTACCTTACGTCACTTTGAAGCTATATATGGAGATGCAGGTTTGAAAGGAAAGTATGGGTATGTAGATGCTTTCAATCCAACACTGAATTGGTTTAATGATGATTACATTGCGATTGATCAGGGGCCCATTGTTGTTATGATCGAAAACTACCTTACCGGGTTTGTCTGGAAATATGTTATGCAAGACCCAGTCATTCAGCAGGGGTTAAACCGTACCGGTTTTATACCGGTACCATGAGGTGAAGCATGAAAACCAGTATCTGTGCTCTTCTTTTGGTGATAAGCAGCATTGCATCATACGCACAAACATCAACTCTTGAAGCATTTGAAAGCCTGCAAGGCTGGGCATTGAATAAGTCTGGTGGAGTGGAAGCGAGCTTGTCGTTAGTAGATGGCGTACATGGCAAGGGTATAAGATTTGATTATGACTTTACGAAAGGTTCAGGGTACGCTGGAATGTGGAAATCAATTCCAGTTACTTATCCGGAGAATTACAGATTTCAGTTTCAGCTCAAGGCATCGTCGCCTGCGAATAATTTCGAGTTTAAAATAATCGACTCTTCAGGCGATAATGTGTGGTGGATGAACAGACGAGGATTCGAATTTCCGACTTCATGGAAGTCGCTATCGGTTAGGAAGCGTCAGGTTGAATTTGCGTGGGGGCCAATACAGGATAAAAACCTGAAAGAATCTTCAAGACTGGAGTTTACCATTGCTTCAGCTGTTGGGGGAAAAGGCTACTTCATCATTGATGATCTAACGTTTGAGGTTCTGGAGAGCAGCGACCTCAGTCAGGTTCGTCCCTTTATCAGTCTGAATGGGAAGGACAACTCGTATGGTGAGTCTACAACATTCATCACAGAAGACGATCGAACAGTATTGCAATTACCATCTGCAGGGATGCATGAGTTATTGCTTGACTATAAAGGCATTTACGAAACTGGTGGTCTGTATCTTTCCTTCCCTGACAATCAGGCACCGTCTGGTATTTCGCTTCTTGCTTCAGAAAACGGAATATTGTGGGATACCCTATCAGTTTTATCAAATCTCTGCAACACTGAATATGCAATTCGACTTGTTGATTACTCCCTTCGCTATGTAAAAGTATTCATTACGCAGAAAGAGTCAATCTCTTCAACTCCAGTATCATTCAGGATATTTAAGCCCGAGGAAACAGAAAAGATAAACAACTTTTTTACATTTCTTGCCCAGCATTCTCGGATCGGAGAGTATCCCCGTTACTTTTCTGGTGAAAAGATGTATTGGACGGTACTAGGAATGGGTGAGGATGAAAAGGAAGTACTGATCAGTGAAGATGGAATGATTGAGCTTGAAAAGGGGCGATTTTCAATTGAACCGATTATTCAGACAAACAACTCAGTACTGACCTGGGCTGACGTCAAAATTTCGCAGTTTCTTGCTAATAGCTACCTTCCATTACCAGAAGTAGTTATGAGCGATGAAAGTATCTCTCTGCATATCTCTCCTGTTATTACTGGTGAAGCGAATGTTTCCTCTACTTTATCCATACAGTACAGACTAAGCAATACATCAGATGAAAGCAGGAAGGGAACGCTTCACTTGCTCGTACGACCTTTTCAGGTGAATCCCTCATATCAGTTTTTGAACATTACCGGAGGCACCGGAAGAATCGATTCAATAGCTATAAGCACCCAGGGCGTTGTAATTGATGGTACCAAGGAAATTTATTCACACGAGCCGATTTCAGCTGCAACAGCACTCTCTTTCTCAGATGGCTCACCTGTCAGAATGATAAAAAAAGGTTGCCTCCCTTCGAAATCAGCTGTTCATGATCCTGCCAGACTAGCATCTGCTATTCTCAGTTATGATTATGAATTACAGCCTGAGGGTGAAAAAACCATTGTGCTGGAATTCCCACTCCATACTAAGGGGATGGAGAAGCCTTTGAAACAGACTGGCAAAGAGCTTTTTTTAAAACGGGTCAGCGAGGCAAAGGAATATTGGAAGAAAAAAACTGATCAGGTGCAATTCACTGTTCCTGCATCCTTCCAGAAAGCAATGGATGTAGTGAAAAGCAATCTTGCGTATATTCTGATCAACCGTGACTTTGCCGGAATTCAGCCAGGAAGCAGGTCGTATGAGCGTTCATGGATCAGGGACGGAGCACTTACTTCATCAGCGCTGTTGAAAATGGGGCTTGTAAAGGAAGTGTACGATTATATCAATTGGTACGCTCACTATCAGTATGAAGATGGCAAAATACCGTGTGTGGTAGATAAGCGGGGACCTGATCCGGTTGCGGAGCATGATAGCCATGGTGAGTTCATTTTTCTAATCAAGCAGTATTTTAACTTCACAAAAGATACATTGTTGCTACGGGACTTAAATCATCGTATTATCAGGACTGTAGACTACATACAATCGCAGATAAAGCTACGTTCAACTGCAGCATACATGACTGGCTCAGATAGTGTCAGGGCAAAATATGGCATGATGCCTGAATCAATAAGCCACGAGGGGTATTCAGAAAAGCCAATGCACTCATACTGGGATAATTTTTTTACTATGCGCGGATTGCAGGATGCAGCAGATATCCAGGCAATTCTTGGAAACCAGCAGGACTATGAACGAATTGCAGCCATCAGGGACACGTTCAGGATTAATCTTTACAATTCCCTGCGACTCGCAATACTATACAAGAATATAGATTACATTCCGGGATGTGTGGAATTGGGCGATTTTGATCCAACCTCTACCACTATTGCACTTTATCCTTGTAATCAGTATCCATATCTTCCTCAAAAAGAGCTGACAAATACCTTTGAGAAGTACTGGAGCTTTTTTGCAGAGAGAAAAACAACAACCCGTGAGTATACATACACTCCATATGAAGTTCGTACAATAGGTTCTATGATATTTCTTGATAAACCAGAAAGAGCCATAAGCATTATTGACTTCTTCCTTCAGGATTTGCGCCCCCAGGGCTGGAACCACTGGGCAGAAGTTGTCAGGAAAGGCTACCGGACTCAGGGATTTATAGGGGATATGCCACATACATGGGTGGGGTCTGACTTCATAAATGCAGTAAGGGCTATGTTTGTGTATGAGAATGATTATGATACCACTTTGATTGTAGGTGCTGGTTTCCCAGCAGAGTGGATGCAGGGAAGTGAACCCATCATTGTACAAAATCTTCCGACCTACTATGGAAAACTCCATTTCAGTTATATTCCTGATGGAAAAACTCTGAAAGTTGAAGTGGATGGTACTTTTGATACTATGCCGCATCAGATTGTTTTGAAACACCTTGGTAGCGTTTCGAAAACAGGAGAGGTGAAGATTAATAGTATACCTGTAATGCTGAACGGTGCAGCTGATATTATGGTCAAACAGTTGCCGGTAACGATAGAAGTTGAAGTTAAATGAAAAAATTTGAGAGTATATCACTTGCAGGAAAGTGGGATTGTATCCTTGATCCTGTATCAGTCATGCCGTATAAAAAAGTCCGCTCAGGTTTTGATACGGGTAAGACTGATGGCACCATGATGCTCCCCTCAAACTGGCAGATAGAAGGACTACAGAATTACAATGGTACCGTGTGGTTTCGTAAATCTGTTTCATTATCTGGTAAGGGGTTCGATGGGTTAATTCTTGAACTGAAAGGTGTTGACTATTTCTGTGATGTCTATGCTAATGGGGTTTTGCTCTCGCAGCATGAGGGTTACTTCCAGACTTTTTATGTCCCGATTCCTATTGCCCTTGTAGGAACCGAGGTTGAGATTATTCTCAAGGTGACATCTCCATGGGAAGACCCGGAAACACATTGGCCTTTGAAGAAGCAGCTGATAAAAGGAATATTTAATCATCACGACTGCCGACCCGGTGGCTGGGACAAATTCCATGGACAGGATGGCAACACCGGTGGGGTTTGGAACGATGTTATTCTTCATACTTTTTCTGGAATCTATATAAGTGAGTGCCTGATTCAGCCGAAACTGTATGATGATTATAAAAAGTGCCGTTTACTGATCACTTGCAGTGGGATCACAGCATTACGTGAATCAATCAGAGAGACTATAAAAGTGACTCTGACTACCCCAGCAGGGGAAAAAATAATTGTAAAGCAACCCGTTACATTACATCCTGATGCACTTACATTCTCAGTTGTGCTTGATATTGCTGACCCAGAACTCTGGTGGAGTTGGGATATGGGTACTCCTTTCCTGTATCAAGTTTCAATATCATCGAATGCTTTTAGAACCATTCACAAGAGTTTCGGTTTACGGGAAGTAACTTTGGATAGTAACAAGGTGTTCAGGTTAAATGGAAAAAGACTATTCCTCCGTGGGACAAATATCATTCCCGAGCAATACTTGTCGCTTTTAACAACGGATCGGATAATTCATCAGGTAAATATGATGAAGGACGCCGGAATCAACATTGTAAGAATCCATGCGCATGTTAACCGTAGCGAGTACTATGAACAATGTGATGCAGCCGGACTCATGATTTGGCAGGATTTCCCCTTACAATGGACCTACGATGAGAATCCAGCATTTGTTTCCAATGCAGTTTGTCAAATTAGGGCGATGGTAAAACAGTTTTATAATCACCCAAGTATTGCTTTCTGGTGCTGTCATAATGAACCCGGTCCTCAGATCGAAACTTTGGATCCATTTTTATATGATGCAGTTATCTCAGTTGATGCTACCCGCATTGTACGATTGGCATCCAACTATGAGGAGCATCCCTATGATGGCTGGTACTGGGGAAAAAAGGAACATTATGCCGCCAGACCAATGGGGCCACTGGTTACAGAATTTGGAGCCCAGGCTTTACCAGAGAAGGGATCTCTCGAACTCTTTGTGGGACGAAACCATGTTTCCCCCCCAGATTGGGAAAAGTGGAAGTTCCACAATTTCCAGTACGATCAAACCCTTTTGATTGCCAAGGTTCCGTATGGTGATTCATCTGATGAGTTTATTGAAAACTCACAGCAATACCAGGCGGATTTACTGACAACCGCAATACGGTATTACCGTCAGTCCAGATTTACCCCTATAACCGGAATTTTTCAGTTCATGTTTATTGACTGCTGGCCCTCGATTACATGGTCAGTTGTTGATTATGTCTGTAAACCAAAGAAGGTGTATTATACACTAAAGGAGAACTTCCAGCCATTAGTAGTATCAGTAAATGTCCGTCAGGATCACTACCTCTCAGGACAAAAATTACAATTTGACATTTACATTATCAATGATCTTCATCGATCATTTCCTGAAGTAAAAGTATGTGTGAGAATTAAGGATCAGTTATTAGGTAGCATTCCAGTTCCGGTAATTACCGAGGACTCCCTTATCCACTTCCATTGGGAGAAGAACTCAATATACCTTCCCAACCTGCAGAAGGGAAACTATTTTGTGGCTGTTGACCTTGTAACAGAGGAGAAGAAACAGCTTTCATCAACTGGTTTTACTATTACCATTCAGGAAAGATTACAGGTAACGCAATGACCGTATCAGGAAAATGGCTCTTCATCATTGTTACTGCAGTTCTTTTACAAAACATGTATGCACAGACAGATACTATTCCACCCACATTGCCACAGAATATCGTCATCTATGGTAATGAGAAGCACATCGATATTGATTGGTGGGACAGCGAAGAGTCCGACGTCGCGGGTTACAAAATCTACAAGGAAGAGAATGGACAGTATATACCTTATTCAATCGTACCAAGACAGAATACTTACTTCTCCGTGAATGTAGGTACTGCCGGTACAACACTATCATTCAAACTTTCAGCGTATGATGCGACAGGGAATGAGTCAGAACTGTCTTCAGCACTAACCGCAACAACTGGAAGTATGACAGATGACGAGTTTCTCGATATGGTACAGCGCGCAACATTCAGGTACTTCTGGGACTATGGTCATCCTGTTTCCGGACTCTCACGGGAGCGATTGAACTCAAACGAGACTGTCACCTCAGGCGGATCAGGATTTGGTATTGCAGCAATTCTAACTGGTATCCAACGGTCACTGATATCCCGTCATCAGGCGGCAGCGCGTATTTACAAAATCTCAAACTTCCTGCTTCATAAAGCTGACCGGTTTCATGGGGTTTACCCTCATTGGCTGAATGGTACTACTGGAAAAGTGATTCCATTCAGCCAGTACGATAATGGTGGTGATCTGGTGGAGACTGCTTTTTTGCTTCAAGGGCTTCTTACAGCAAGAGCGTACTTTGACGGACAGGATACGACTGAAATCAGAATCCGGGAGATGATTACGACTATCTGGGAAGAAACTGAGTGGGACTGGTACCGGCGTTCACCATACAGTAATGTACTTTACTGGCATTGGAGTCCTAACTACGGCTGGCAGATGAATTTTAAAATAACCGGTTACAACGAGGCGATGATTATATATATGCTGGCGGTTGCCTCACCAACACACCCTGTACCTGCGCGCCTGTTTCGTGATGGCTGGGCAGGGAGTGGATATACAAACCCGAATTCGTATTATGGGAACAGACTGTGGGTAGGACAACCTTACGGTGGACCACTTTTCTTTGCACATTATTCGTTTATGGGTTTTGATCCCCGCTGTATCAAGGACGCCTATTGTAACTATTTTAACAATAACCGAAGCCACACGCTGATCAATCGGGCATATTGTATCGCAAATCCTTATAACCACCCTGGCTACAATGAAAACAGTTGGGGGCTTACGGCCAGCGATGAACCCAATGGCTATTCTGCGCATGCACCTTATTCAAATGATAATGGCACCATCACCCCAACCGCTGCACTTTCATCTATGCCATATACTCCGGTAGAGTCCATTGAAGCATTGAAATACTTTTACCGGACATATTTCTTCCAGTTGTGGGGGGAGTACGGTTTTAAGGATGCTTTTAATATCAGACAAAACTGGTTCGCCAGCAGTTATATTGCAATTGATCAAGGACCGATTATGGTCATGATTGAAAACCACCGGAGTGCAATGCCGTGGAATAAATTTATGTCGAATCCAGAAATTCAACCGATGCTGGACTCGCTCGGTTTTGTTCCAGATACAGTGACTTCTATTGATGATCCAGTGCTTCCAGAGGAGCTGCAACTGAATGGAAATTTTCCTAATCCCTTCAATCCTTCAACTACGGTAAGTTTCACAGTTACGAAGCCCTCAGGAGTGCTGTTTTCAGTGTATAATGCGATCGGTGAAAAAGTCTACTCGGAACTTTTTGAATCCTTGTCACCAGGCACACATGAGATCAGCTGGCATGCCAGATCTGAAAGAGGAACAGCTGTTGAGTCTGGCGTTTACTTTTATACCTTAACAACCGGGTACGGCTCTCTCTCAGGAAAAATGGTATTACTGAAATGAGGTACTTATACAGGTTATTCGGCTTTTTGCCTTTTTTGGCAGTATTTCTGTCACTCTCGTGCAATCAGTCTGATGAATCCGTTGAGTTGAAATTTTGGGCAATCGGTGCAGAAGCAGAATATGTGGTGAAACTGATTCCTGAATTTGAAAAGCGTAATCCTGGCATTAAGGTTTCAGTGCAGGCGATACCCTGGACAGCTGCACAGGAAAAGCTAATCACAGCCTTTGCAGGGAACAATACACCTGATCTTTGCCAGCTGGGTAATACCTGGGTGCCTCAGTTTGCATCACTGAATGCAATAGAGCCACTTGATTCATTTATAACTGTGAATAGTCCTGCCAGTCGCGAATCCTTTTTCCCCGGAATACTTGAAACAAACGTATTTGATGGGTCTTTGTTTGGCATTCCCTGGTATATTGATACCAGATGTCTTTACTACCGGAAAGACATTCTGGAAAAGGCTGGTTATCCGGAACCTCCTAAAACGTGGAAAGAATTACTCGATGTTTCCCAGAAGATAAAGCGAAATGCAGGGGATCACAAAAAGTTTGCCATTTACCTTCCCACCAATGAGTTTGCCCCTTTCGTAATTTTCGGTTTGCAGGCTGGTGCATCGTTACTCAAGGAGAATAATACACTTGGTAACTTTTCAGCCCCAGAGTTTAAAACTGCATTTACATTTCTTACCGATTTTCATAAGCAACAGTTGGCACCGATCGGCATTTCTGAGGTCACAAATATCTACCAGGGGATGGCAGATGAGTTTGTTGCCATGTATATTTCGGGTCCCTGGAATATACCTGAGTTTAAGAAATGGATGAAGGGCAAGTTGCAAGATACATGGATGACAGCACCACTTCCGGCAAAAGATTCTTCCTACCCGGGGGTGTCTCTTGCCGGTGGTTCGAGTTTGGTTATCTTTAAATCTTCGAAAAAGAAGGAGGCTGCATGGAAATTTATTGAATATCTTTCCGAGAGCCAGACGCAGTTATCCTTTTATCGACTTTTGAATGATTTGCCTTCAGTGAAGGCTGCCTGGGAAGTTTCAGGTCTGAAGGATGATAAGTACATGAAGGCATTTTATACACAGTTTTTACGTGTGGTACCAACCCCAAAGATTCCGGAATGGGAACAAATTGCCTTTTATAAAATCCAACAGTATGCAGAATATGCTGCCCGGGGTGCAATGACGGTGGATCATGCCTTAGAGGCACTGGATGACGATGTGAACACAATTCTCGAAAAACGCAGGTGGCTTATGAACAGGCAGGTGCAGTAGCATGAAGCAATCAAAAGCCGTTTACTTTTTTCTGGCACCGGCTCTTGCTGCAATCTTTATTTTCTTTTTTATTCCAGTACTGGCAGCATTTATCATCAGTTTTACTGATTTTGATATCTATGGACTTGCTTCACTGGACAACGTGCGGTTTATTGGTATTACAAACTATATCAAACTGTTTGAGGCACCATTATTCTGGAAAGCGCTTGGGAATACATTTCTCTTCGTGATTATTGCAGGGCCGCTATCCATTGCGGTTTCCTTATCAGCTGCACTCCTGCTGAATGCTAAAATGGTAAAACTCAAATCAGTATTCCGGCTGAGTTATTTTATCCCTGTAGTGACATCACTCGTTGCCGTTGCGTTGGTGTGGCGATATATCTACCACCCTAAATTTGGGATACTAAACTATTTCCTAAGTCTACTTTCGCTTGATCCAGTTGACTGGCTCGGTGATGCATCGTGGTCTATGCCTGCAATCATCATTATGTCTGTCTGGAAGAATTTTGGTTATAATATGATCATCTTCATTGCAGGGTTGCAAAACATCCCCGAGGATCTGTACGAGGCCGCATCAATTGAAGGGGCAACCGGCTGGCAGAAGTTCTATAAAATCACATTGCCAATGCTTGCACCGACGACGGTATTTATATCAGTTATTACCATGATTGGATTTTTTCAGTTATTCGCTGAACCGTATGTGATGACTCAGGGGGGACCGCTGGATAGCACGCTCAGTATTGTGCTGTATATGTACCAGGAAGGATTCAGGTGGTGGAACATGGGGTACTCCGCCTCTATTGCCTTTGTACTTTTCTTTATCATATTTGTAGCCACATTACTGCAGATGAGGCTTCAAAAGGAGAGTGCTTCATGAGAAAACTCATCCTTTATGCTGTATTGGCAGTGACTGCTCTTTTTACACTGATTCCGTTCCTCTGGATGATAGGTGCTTCGTTCATGGTAGATGGGCAGGCGAGTGTGTTCCCCCCACAGTTTATTCCGGCACCCTTCACCTTGCATCAGTACCGGGTGATCTTTGAGCGTCTCGATATCATTACGAATTTTTTTAACAGTCTGATTCTTTCATTAGTAGTTACCGCAGTATCCCTCTTTTTCAATTCAATGGCGGGGTATGCATTTGCAAAATACCGGTTTAAAGGTAAAGACGCGCTCTTCAATCTCTTATTGAGTTCAATGATTATTCCTGCCCAGGTTACCATGTTACCCCTCTTCCTGATGCTGAAAACAATGGGCCTGATCAATACCTATTTTGCGGTCATTATACCTGGTATGGCGAACATCTTCGGGATATTTCTCATAAGGCAGTTTGCAATGTCCATCCCTGATAGTCTTATTGAAGCAGCCCGCATTGATGGCGCAACTGATTTTCAGATTTATCGCCGGATAATCCTTCCACTTGCACTTCCGATACTGGTTACACTTGCGCTATTCAGTTTTCTTGGCACCTGGAATGACTTTATGTGGCCATTGATCGCATTGACAGATAACTCCATGTATACATTACCGGTGGCTTTAGCGAATCTTATGGGAGAACATGCAAAGGACCCTGAACTTCTAATGGCTGGATCAGTAATCACCATTCTACCCGTAGTCATTGTATTCCTTGCGTTACAGAAGTATTATATTAAGGGAATCATGATGGGAGGGGTCAAAGAATGAAACTTATGATGCAGCTTCTCCTGATATATTGCTTGTTTGTATCTGTTGTTTCTGCTCAGGGTAAGGGCGAAGTAGTGGCTACTGCCGGCAACGTTACAATAACTGCCGATGAATTTTCTGAAAGATTTAACTTCATGCCACGGCTCCACTTCTCTGAGGGCAATCAGGATTCAGTGAAGAAAGAGTTCCTGCTCTCGCTGATTGCAGAAAAATTGTGGGCGATGAAGGCACATGAACTTGGCTATGATACACTGAACAGTGTGCGCCATTCTGTAAAGGCACTTGAAGTATTACTGTTGAAAGATGAGCTCTACAGAAGTCATGTCTTACCAAAAGTAATCATCACAGAAGACGAACTGAAGGAAGCACTGCAGTTTGCACCCCTTACACTTACCGTGGGAGTAATAGCATCTAAAGACCTTGCAGAGATTAGTAATTATTACCAACGCCTTTTGAATGGTGAAGAATTCACAGTTCTTCAGATGGAGAGAAAGGCGCAAGGTTATTCCGCTGATCCTGTAAGAGTAATGTACGGATCTCTATCAGATGAAAACCTTGAGCGACAGGTATTTCGACTTCATCATTCATCCATCAGCAATCCAGTAGCATCGGAAGGTGTTTACTATATTTTTAAGATTTTTGAAATAGAGACTGACAGTATGGTGCAGGAGAATACCGAGCGTTTGAGGAACATTGCATTCTCTCGCCTGAGTGAACGGCGCGAAAGGAGAATTGCTGGCAGTGTGCTGGATTCACTGCTTGGTGGAATGTCTGTCAGGATGAGTGAGAGTATTGTTGACTCTCTTTCCCGCGTATGGTTCAGTCACCTCGTGTCAGATACGATAGCGAAGTTTCCATACGAGGTGCCGCCAGCGCGTGTGATGCATGTATTGCATAGCCTGCCTGAGTCATTCAGGAAGGAGATCATCGCTGCATTGAACGATGAAGCCTTTACTTTGGAATCTTTTCTCTACTCGTTATTCAGCCACAATGTACTGATTGCGGAAAAATCTGTACAGTCAGTGAAAACAAGTATCCTTTCACACCTGAAAGGGTTTATTGAGGATAGAATTCTCGCTACCCGGGCGCTTCGGTATGATCTGGATAAAAGTTCTGGTTTCATTTCATCAACCACTATGTGGAAACAGCACTATCTTTCTGATGTGCTGATGCAGCACGAAATGCAACAGACATTTCATTTTGTTAAAAACGAAACGCAGAGCGGGTCAGGGGTAATCACTCAGGTAAACATTCAGGAAATACTTGCTAATTCGCCTCAAATCATTGACACGGTATTGCAGTTGCTGAATGCCGGCGTTTCGTTTGAAACACTTGCAGCAAAGTATAATACCCGGCAAACGACACTGCAAACGAATGGTGTTTGGGGTTTCTTTAATCCACGTTCAGCAGGGGAACTAGGCAGAATTGCTGAAAAACTCCAAGTGGGAGATATCTATGGTCCGCTAATTACAGCGGAAGGACTTTCATTATTCAAGGTCTTAGAGAAAAAAGAGGTATTACTAAAGGACAAGGATTCAGTGCTTCCGGCACTGAGGAGCTACTACACGCAGATTGATGAAGCATTGAATAAACGCACTGCTGACCTTGCAAAGGGTTACGGGATTTCTATCAATGAGCGAGTACTCAATGAAATAGAAGTCTCACCCCTCAGATCGTTTACCTACCGACTGATAGGATTTGGCGGCAGAATTGCAGCACATCCTTTCACAACACCTTTATATCATTGGTATCAGGAATATCTCCAGCAGAACCTTCAACCATGACTGAGAACATGCAGAATCCCATGGAGCGTTTTACATTATTTTCTTGAATTTTTTGGCTTATTTTTGAATATTAAGGGTAGTGTTAATGTAAAATATAGTGTGATCCGAGGAACCTTTCAGTATCGCCTTATCCGGTCTCTGAAGTCGCATCTTCAGTTCTCCGGCTTTCTTCTGATGCTTTTATTTTTATTAGCACCAGCACCATCCTATTCTCAAAAGTTTCCCTTTGTCTATTATAACGTCGAAAACAACCTGCCCCAATCCACAGTAACATCAATTATTCAAGACAGCAAGCGTTATTTATGGTTTGGTACCCTTGATGGTATCAGCAGATTTGACGGCAGGGAGTTTGTAAACTTTTCCACCGATCATGGGCTTATTGATAAGAGTGTACGTGCAATCTACGAAGACGAAAAAGGAATTATTTGGGTAGGCACTGCAACAGGGGTAAGTAAGTTTCAGAACGGGTCGTTCACAACTGTGATTGGGAAGGATAAGGGATTACATCCTTGTGTAGCAATCACAGGTGATGGGAGCGGAACTGTTTTTCTTGGCACTGTTGGCGGGGGGCTCATTACGGTTTTCAGAGGGACTCATATAAGGATTACAACTGAAAACGGTATGCTGGATAATACTGTGCGTTCATTACTGTTTGATGACCGGAAGCTTTATATTGGCACCTCAAAGGGTTTTTCGATATATGATGGAGAAAAGTTTACCCATTACACAGATGAGAATGGGTTTAAAAATACTACTGTCAGGTCAATTTTTAGAAGTAATGATGGCACGATTTGGTTAGGTACTGCAAATGATGGTATTGCAGCGTGGAAGGATGGTAATTTTACCTGGTTCAAGCTACCAGTAAATGAAGACGTAACTGTCTATACTATTGAGCAGGGTAAATTCGGAAATATGTGGTTCGGAACCACCGTTGGTGTTTTCAAGTATAACTGGAAAACGTTTACTCTTTATAATGATGAAGTTGGATTGTCAGCAAAAACCGTGTTATGCATTAAACGTGATCTGGAAAATGTAATCTGGTTTGGTCTGAACGATGGAGGAGTCAATAAACTTCGTAGTGAAAAATTCATGTTTTATGATCGTTCGACGGGATTAATCAATAATCTTGTCTATGCGGTCTCAGAAGATGAAAAGGGAAACATCTGGGTCGGGACGAATGAGGGTGCCAGCAGGATCAGTCCTAATTCTGAGATTAAGAATTTTACTGAGAGGGATGGGTTAACTTCGTCATCAATCAGGGTGATTAAGCGTGATCCAGTGGGCAGGCTCTGGTTTGGTACTGTCTCTGGTGTGACGCTACTGGAAAATGGCAACTTCAGAAAGTTTACTAAAGCGAACGGGTTTACTGATGATCGGGTTGGCGCAGTGCTGGTAAGCCGGACTGGACGAGTTTGGTTTGGCACTGACCACGAAGGCGTGTATGTGTATGATGGAAAGAGCTTTGTGAACTACCGGACACAAGATGGACTGGTGGATGATCAGATATGGGCGATTACTGAAGCACCGAACGGAGCGATTTGGTTTGCATCATATAACAAGGGTATTACTGTTTACCAGAATGGCAAATTTTCTGCTGAGACAGCAATCAACAAGGAACTTGCTGATGCAAATATCTATGCAATCACTGCAGATCAGAATAGCCGTATTTGGATAGCTACGCAGAATAAAGGTTTTTACATCTATGAGAATGGTTCCTTAAAGAACTATTCTGTAAAAGATGGTCTTTCCAATAACGTATGTTATTTCTTCGTCAATGACCGAAAGGGAGGGGTATGGATTGGTACAAATGGCGGTCTGAACAGATTTGACGGCAAGAATTTCAGACACTATACAAATCATAGCGGACTCATCTCGAATGAGTTTAACCTGGGAGCCGCATATCTGGATTCAAAGGGAATTCTTTGGTTTGGTTCGGTCAAGGGTCTTGTCAGGTATAATCCGGCTTTTGATGTATTAAATACATTGCCGCCCGCAGTTTACCTGACCCGGTTCAGGATTTTTGAGAAGGATACTGAAGCCAAGAATGATCTGGTTCTGGACTATACAGAAAATTATCTGAAATTTGATTTCATTGCACTTAGCTTCCCTTCACCTCAGGAAATTGAGTATCAATACAGACTGACTGGGGTTGATATTGACTGGCAGTCGTCAAAGCAAACCACAATTCAGTACACGTCCCTTTCGGATGGTGAATATGTCTTCGAAGTAAGAGCGAGAAACTCTGATGGTGTGTGGTCGTCGGTTCCGATGAGGTTTAGTTTTACAATTCTGCCTCCGTTCTGGCAAACATGGTGGTTCAGGGTTATCGCGTTTATAATTATTTTGTCAGCAATATATCTGACCTTCAGGATTCGAACCTACAGATTGCAGCTGCGCAATATTGAACTGGAGAGGATGGTTACTGTACGGACAAAAGAGCTTGAAGCTGAGAAGAATAAGTCTGATGATCTGCTTCACAATATTCTACCTGCGTATACTGTTAAAGAGCTGAAGGAGAAGGGCTCAACGATTCCAAGGGAGTATAAGAGTATATCTATACTGTTTACTGATTTTAAGGGTTTTACTGCGATCTCGTCATCATTACATCCAAATGAGCTCGTATCGGAATTGAATGATATTTTCGTTAACTTCGATGCTATTATCGAACGATATGGTCTGGAGAAGCTGAAGACTATAGGAGATTCCTATATGATTGCGGGCGGTCTTCCTGTGGAGAGTAATGATCATGCATGCAGAATTATCCTCGCAGGCCTTGAATTGCTTCAGTTCATTGAAGAACGAAATAAAAGTAAAAAAATCGCATGGTCTATGCGAGCCGGTGTGCACTCAGGTAATGTGGTTGCCGGAGTAGTAGGAAAGAAGAAGTTTACCTACGATGTTTGGGGGGATACCGTGAATGTGGCGTCCAGAATGGAATCGTCCGGAGAATCGGGAAGAATTAATATTTCAGAATCCACCTATCAGTTGGTAAAGGAATATTTTGTTTGCGAATATCGTGGGAAAGTAATGGCAAAAGGGAAAGGGGAAGTGGATATGTACTTTATTACCGGTATCAAAGACTGCGTGTATGAGATGTACCCATTCACCACTGCGGCTGTAGCTACTGGTGTATCATAAGCGCGGTTCCAGTGCATAACCCAGAATTAAAGATAGTATACTATACGATTCTCATAAATAAGTTTTATATTGCATCAAAAAAGGTAACATTATGAAAAAGATCCTGGCATTGATACTAATGCTCCCCATATTTCTGTCAGCGCAGGAACTGGAAGCAACCGTAGATATTAATGTGGAGAAATTGCAGACTATTAACCGGGAAAACCTGCACAATTTCAAACAGAGTATTGAAGATTATCTGAACAACACCAAGTTTTCAGGTCAGAATTGGGATTTTGATAAAATTCAATGCAGCTTCACCATATTGTTTACCTCTGCACCAGATGAGTTTAACTATACAGCTCAGGTTATCGTGAGGAGTCTACGGAAGGTTTATAAGTCCACCCGAAACTCACCGATGATTACGGTAAATGACGGAAACTGGAACTTCAGATACGAGCGGAATGAATCACTGTATAGCAATCCCAATATCTTCCATCCAATCACTAGTTTTCTTGATTACTACGCACTCCTGATTATTGCTATGGAACAAGAATCGTGGGAAAAGATGGCAGGAAGTGACCTCTTTTCAAAGGCATTTGCAATCGCAAATTTGGGTGCAAATTCCAACTTCAGGAAAGGTTGGGAAACTGGGACAACCTATAACAGGTTTGATTTAGTTGAGAATATTCAGAATGAAAAGTATCGTACTTTTCGTGAAGCTATAAGTGATTATCAATATGGTATTGATATTTATGAGAATCAAAAGGCAAAAGGACAAGAAAAAATCGTATCACTAATCAAGGTACTCGATGCCCTGAAAACCAAGATTGACTATCGCAGCCTTTTTGTAAAAACATTTTTTGATGCTAAAAGTGGAGAACTGATTGATCACCTCAAAGATTATCCTGATAAATCCGTCTTCAAAACATTGAAAACCATTGATCCCCCACGGATTTCAAAATATGATGAGATGCTGAAAGATTAATTCAGACCAGAGTCGGTATCCGGAAAGTCAGTGAAAAACAATTTTCCGGATACTGTCTCCTTCATCTATCAATTCTGTTTTATCCTCCATCATCCCTACTCCCCAGACAGTGTATCTGCCATTAAGGTGCGGGTAATCGCCAGTCATTACGAACCATTGGCTCCCTTCAGTATCTTTACCGCTGCTTGCCATACCAACCATTCCTTTACTGAAGTGGAGAGGAGAAAACTCACTTACGATTTCATATCCTGGTCCACCAGATCCTGTACCGCTTGGATCACCGGTTTGTATTACAAAGCCGGGAACGACTCTGTGAAACCGGGTCCTGGTAATCGTGCCAATGAGTGAATTGTAAACAAAGTTTCCGACTGAGACCGGGGCATACTGAGGAAGAAAAGCAATACCAAACTCACCATTTGTAGTTGTAACTACTCCATTCCAGTATCTGAACGCACTGTTCCAGAGCAGGTCGAAATAATTATCGGACTTCGGCTGAACATCCTTGCTGCTTTGTTGGGCTGCAAATCTGTGCACACTATACACTTCTGATGTTACTAAATGTTCCAGTAATTCCTTGCCTGCAACAGCGTCAATCATTGATACTATTTTATAAAAGCCACGTACCGCATCAGCAAAATCAGGTTCGTGGAGGTGATTGCATAGTTGCATCCTGCTTATATCAAGAAGAGAAGATGCATTTCTGAAAATAAATGCAGAATCAATGACTTCTAGGGCTGTTGCGGATAGAAACGGGTTATTGGAATGAAGTGCCTGTAGCATCAGTGAATCATATTTCACTGACTTAACCGATGAGATAATAGTAATGAACTTACATTGCTCTGGAATTGATAATTCAGGATACTTTGATAACCAATTCTCAATCTGTCCCACCGTTGATTCTGGCACAGCCTCACCGATTGAAAGCATCGTCAGCATAGAGACCTGATCACGTAATTGATCATAAACTTTCGATGATAACTCAGGAAAGAGTTTCAGGGTACTGATTGCAACCCTCTTCTTTACATCTTCTGCATAGAAATCTGATGAAGGTACCTGCAACAGAAAAGACTGTAATTCACTGTGGAGTGAGTCTGGAAGTGTGATAAGACTGATTGACTCTGCACACCTTAGTGCAACCATACGCACGCTGTCTTTAAGCAATGACAGATATGTCAGTACCTGGGGCATACTTTGAAACGGATAATAGGCAGCTGCCAGTGCATAATTTAATCTGTTCACTGCACCACTCCTTGAGTGAGTGCCTCCTTTCAAACCCAGGTCAGGATACGACTGTACCTTACTGAAGAGGTATTCACTGATCTTGTCAAAGTTAATCGGGTAATCAGTTCTACCTTTTTTCATCCTAAAATATGAAGTGAATCTCTTCAGTTGTTCGGGATTCAGTGTATCATACTCCCTGATAATCTGGTCGACAGCAGAATAGATTGATTCGGATTCTCCTGATCGTCTTAAGGCATAGACGATTTCCAGGAAGAGGTCATCCTTTGGTTTCAGTGTTTCAAGTTTTTTTAGCAGCAGAGTCTTCAGATCGGTTGATATAATCCCGCGACTATAGAATTCAAGATAACACTCACCAATACCTGCCAGATCAATGATTTCATTCCGCTGAAGGAACTCAATAAAAGATTGCAAATCACTTTTATCACCTGTTCGTCCAAATGCAGCAAGGTAGTTTTTCCCTTCGGAAGATTGGTGGCTTTTCATCCACATTTTCAGAAGGTATTCAGCGGATGCAGGAGACTCACCAATCTGACCGAGTGCAAAGGTCAAATAAACCGGATCGTATTTGTCTGCATTCTGTAGCAGTATCGGTACAAATGCCTGATTCTGAGATTGGGCAACTGCCAACAGACCTGCGTTTTGTTTCTCACGTGACTCAGAAACAAGGTAGGGAAGCACAATATCGAGCTTAAACTCCCGCTGAAACACGGTCCTTCCGAGTTCACGATCTGACTCACGGTATTGCGCTGTTGCAGATATCTGCAATAAAAGCAGAACAATGATGAGGCTAAATCTTATAGTCATAGATCCGGTATTTTTTATATGCTTCTGCGTCCATCTCAAGTGCACCGCGATTCATCATATCGTTATCCTCAAGTACCCAACTAGCTTCAGCTTTTCTCACACCAAATTTGCTGGCACGGGTTCGTACTTCATCATACAATACGGCGTCCAATCCTTTTCTTTGGTATTCGGGAATAATACCGAGCGTAATGATTCTGACCCATTCATTAACTTCCTTTTTGGCACGGAGCATCTTCAACCAACCGAAGGGGAGTAATCTGCCATTAAGTTTCTTGAGGGTAAAGTTGAAATCTTTCACAGGTAGCGCAGCCCCAATAGGCTCTCCTTTTTCATTCTCCATGAACACAACCATTTCGGGGTTGACAATCATCTTAAAATCATTTGCCATGTGATTGATCTCTTCATCAGTCATAGCTACGAATCCCCAATTAGGTGCCCATGCTTTATTGTAAATCTGCTTGAATTTATTGAGGTCCTCATCGAAGTTTTTCATATTTAATGCACGGCATGTTACCTTTGACCTCTTACGGGCGATATCAGCCACTCGTTTGATCCGTTCCATTCGTTCAATTTTCTCATACGTAATCTTCCAAGCCAGAAGGTCTTTTGCCTTGTGCATACCGTGGTTTTCGCATAATGTAATGTAATATGGGGGATTGTATGGCATCATAAAACGTGGCTGATCATCGTAGCCTTCCAGCAACATACCCCAGTCATCATTACTACTGAGATTAGCAGGTCCGCGCATAACTGTCCTGCCTCTTTTTCTCAGCCATTCAGCAGCAGTATTAAACAGAGTGGAGGCAACTTCCTGATCATTAATGGATTCAAACATACCAAAGAAGCCTACATTATCCTTATGGATATCCTGATGAAGTTGATTATCCACCGCTGCAATTCTTCCGACGATCTTACCATCTTTCCAGGCAAGAAAATATGCAGCTTCAGCGTGCTGAAAGAACGGGTTCTTTGTTTTGCTCAGCAGTTTCATTTTGTCTGCAATAAGTGGGGGAACCCAATAAGGTGAATCTGTATAGAAGTTCCATTGGCAGGTGATGAAAGTTTTCAGTTCTTTCGGGCTGGTGACCGGTGTGATCGTAATAGCTGACATATTTTCTTTCTGATGAAAGTCTGTGAAAATTTTGAATCTAACCTTATAAGATAAGCATACCCGCTGAAAATCGTAAGAGGGGATGCATAAAAAAAGCCCGGCTGAACACCGGGCTTTAAATAAGAAAAGAATTGCTTGATTATTTCATCAAAACAAACTTTTTAATCGCAGAGAATTTGCCTGAAGTCAGTTTATAGAAGTAGACTCCGCTTGAGAAATTGCTGAAGTTGAGTTCGGTCTTATAGATACCGGGTTCTCTTTCACCTTCAAAAAGGGTGGATACTTCATTTCCAATCACATCATAAACTTTCAGGACTACTGAATGGGCTTTTACTCCGTCGAGGGCAGGAATTGCATAAGCAATTGTGGTTGACGGGTTAAAAGGATTCGGATAGTTCTGATAGAGTGCAAACTCATCAGGAATACCAACTTCGATTTCCAATTCCTTACTGAAGGAAACGGTTCCATCAAAGTCAGTTTGCTTGATGCGGTAGGTGTAGGTACCAGGTTTTACATCAGTATCTCTGAAGGTATAGGTGTTCTTCTCGGTGGTTGTACCTTTACCATTCAGGAATGAGACTGCTGTCCAGCTTTCGCTGCTCTTTACTTTTCTTTCGACAGCAAACCCCATATTGTTGGTTTCGGTTGCAGTTTCCCAGTTGAGGATCACATCATTCAATGATGTAGAAGCCTCAAATGAAGAAAGCTCAACAGGTATTGGTGCGAGCGTAAGCGAGATTGGTACTGTTACCAGCGGATTGACTGCACAGTTACTGCTGACTTTCATGTTCATGCCATAATTACCTATCGGGAAATCTTCGGTCACGATTCGCAGAATAACTGCAGCTGTATTGTTCTGGTTCAACGTACCACTCATCGGGCTGTTCGAGATCATCCATTCAGGATCTGCTTCCAGTTTGACAGCCAGATTGTTCTTGATATATGAAGCATCATATGCAATCTGTAATCCGTCATTACCCTGAGCATTTTCAATACCCACGGTTGATGAGTTTATTGTGCCGGTCATGTTTTTGTAATAATACATAATCTTACCGGAGGAATAGAGTACTACCTGCCATGTATAGCTGGCGGTACCGCTATAGCGTTGATAGTTCGTCCACTGGAAGATCATTTTGTTACCATCGAGCTTGTAATGAACGGTACCAGGAGCTTTTGCATCGAGGTCATCCCAGTTCGGGCAGATTATCTCATTCGGATTGGCTGTATTTGGGATCTGAGCATTTGAATATGCGCTATAAGAGATTGGTGCAAAAGTCAGGAATCCATTGGTTGAAATGTAAATCTGAGTTTTTACCTGACCGTAGAATTTGAAGTTAAAGCCGAGGCTGATGGGTCCGGCATATCCTTCATCAGTAGCAGAGAATGTTCCTGAGGGTACCCATTGTGTAACCTGGGTACCGGTGGCAGAAATATCTTCCCAGACATACTGTGGGCC